>JANXYW010000335.1 GCA_025355835.1 Chloroflexota bacterium | reverse complement strand
GGCGCGAGCGCGTCATCGAGGGACGGCGGCAGCAGCCATTGCTGCTCCCGGCTGAACGCACGTACGGGCATGCCGGCCTCCTTGCCTCATCTCCACCATCGCATCATGATCGCACGCGGCCCGAGTTCTGAGACAGGCTCTGATTGCCCGCGCTCCGGTACTGAGTGGGGCGGCGGGCGGACTGCCACCCGTCACCACTCTCCAACTTCCAACCTCTAGCTCCTCTCCGACGACCGACGACCGACGACCGACGACCGACGACCAATGCTAAGCTGCCCGCGATGCTAGTCGACTGCCACACGCACCTGCAACAGCACGGCGAACAGCCGCCGATGACGCGCGCGCTGATCGAGGAGTACGTGCGGGCGGGCGAGGCGCGCGGCGTCACGACCGTCTGCATCACCGAGCATCTCTTCCGCTTCGAAGAGGCGTACAAGCTGCTGCACGGCTGGTGGGACGAAGACCCCGACGCGCGTCTCGCCGGCATGGTCGAGCAGTACTGGAAGGATCACGTATCGGGCAAGGTCGCCGACTACGTGCGGCTGGTCGAAGACGCGAAGGCCGCAGGACTGCCGGTGCTGCTCGGCATCGAGATGGACTGGCTGCACGGCAAGGAAGATCTGCTGCGATCGTTCCTCGCGCCGTACGACTGGGACATCGTGCTCGGCTCGGTGCACTACATCGGCTCGTGGGGCATCGATGACGATCTCTTCATCGATCAGTGGGACACGCACGACATTGCCGAGACATGGGTCGAGTACGGCGCGCTGATGAAGGAGCTCGCTGAATCGGGCCTCGTCGATACGCTGACGCACCCCGACGTCCTGAAGAAGTTCGGCCACCGCCCCCAAAACGAGACACCGCTGCATGACCTCATCCTCGCGGGCGCGGCCGTCAACGGCACCGCCGTCGAACTCAACAGCAACGGCATCCGCCGCTGCGGCGAAGTGTTCCCCGCGCTGCCGCTCGTCGAGCGCGCGCACGCCCTCGGCCTGCCGATCACGCTCGCGTCCGACGCGCACGTGCCGAAGCTCGTCGGTTCGCATTTCGATCAGCTCGTCGCGTGGGCGAAAAGCGCCGGCTACACCGAAGCGTCGACGTTCGTCGGGCGGAAGAAGCAGTCGTACAGCATCGAGTAGGCGACCGGACGCGCGATCGATTGCCGCGGCAACCGCGTGCGGAAATCCGTCCAACAGGCGAGGGCGCCTGTCCTACATCGCACGATCGATTCGATCCCGTGAGTTCGGCCCGCCCTCCGTTGAGCGCCGCGAAGCGCGTGGCATAGCCGTCCCGGCTGTGCGTGCGGCGACGCCGGACCGACGCAGCACGCGCCCCCGCCCTACGAATTCAGGCCGCGTGCGCCACACGACGCGGGCTGAATGCCCGCGCTCCTCGATCCAGTGTCGTTCAAGAATGTAGCGGCAACCGCGTGTGGAACTCCGTCCAACAGGCGAGGGCGCCTGTCCTACATCGCGCACGCGTTCGCTACGCCGCCGCGTCGACATCCTGCACGATCGACGGCAACGGCGCGGGCTTCGCGACGTGGTAGCCCTGCGCGTAATCGACGCCGTACGCCTTCAGCAATCGCACTGTCTCCGCGTCACCGACGAACTCGGCGATCGTCTTCTTGCCGAGGCCGCGCGCGATGCTGACAATCGCGCGCACGAGATGTTGATCGACGGCGTTTTGCGCGAGATCCTGCACGAAGCTCCCGTCGATCTTCAAGTAGTCGACCGGCAGATGCTTCAGTTGTGAGAACGACGAGAAGCCGACGCCGAAGTCGTCGAGCGCGAATCCGCAACCGATCGCCTGTAGCGTGCGCACGAACTCCCGCGCGTCGGCGATGTTCGCGATCGCCGCCGTCTCGGTGACTTCGAGCACGAGGTTCGCGGGGTTGACGCCATGGTCCCGCAACTCGTCCTGGATCATCGTCAGCAGTTCGTGATCGGCGAAGGCCTTGCCCGACAGGTTGACTTCAAGGCGCAACTCCCGTCCGGCCGCCGCATGCTCGCCGAGCAGTTCGATAGCACGGCGCACGACCCAACGATCGATGTCCTGGATCAGTCCGGAGCGTTCGGCGATGTCGAGAAAGAGGCTGGGCGCGATCATCTCGCCGTCAGGGCCGACCATGCGCAGCAGCAGCTCGTACTGCGAGATGCGATCCGTCGCCAGATCGAGAATCGGCTGCGCGTGCAGGACGAACAGATCGTTGTCCAGCGCCTCGCGGATGCGCTGGTGCCAGCCGATGCGCGACTCCACCTGCGCCTGCCAGTCGCCCTCCGGCGCGAACATGCTCGCCCGGTTGCGGCCCTCGTCCTTCGAGCGATACATGGCCATGTCGGCGCGCGACAGCAGCTCGCCGGCGTTGGCGCCGTGCTCAGGGAACAGCGCGATGCCCAAACTGACGGTGATGCCCAGCGGCGCGCCACCGACGACGAACGTGTAACTCCGGATCGCCTCCAGGAGATCCTTCGCTACGGCGTTTGCCTGTTCCTCATCGGCGCGCGGCAACAGTACAGCGAACTCGTCGCCGCCAAGCCGGGCGATGATATCGGTCTCGCGAAGACGCTGACGCAGCAGCAACGCGAGGCTCGTCAGCAGGTCATCGCCCGCGCGGTGCCCGCGGCTGTCGTTCACGTCCTTGAACTGATCGAGATCAAGGAACAGCAGCGCGCCGTGCAAGTCGTAGTGCTGCGCTTCGGAGAGATGGCGATCCAGCTCTTCATCGAAGCGGCGGCGGTTGAAGAGCCCCGTCAACGGGTCGTGGTTCGCGATGTGGACGAGCTGCGCCTCGAAGCGCCTGCGCTCGCTGATGTCGCGAAAGCTCCAGACGCGCCCATCGACGGCGCCGTCGCGCACAAGCGGCCGCGAGTATCGTTCGAAGACACGGCCGTCCTTGAACAGCAGCGAGTCGAGGTCTTCGCGATCGGATCGATACAGCTCTTGCACCTTCGAGCGGAACGCCTGCGGATCGTCGAGCTGTTCAACCGCGAACGCCAGCAGCGCCTCGTCGTCGCCAGCTTCGAGAAGTTCGCCGGGGATGTGCCACATCTCCGCGAATCGATGATTTCCGAACGCCACCTTGCCGTCGCGATCCACGACGAGAATGCCGTCAGCGGTCGATTCGACCGTCAAACGAAGCAACTCCTCGCTGCCGCCCAGCGCCGCGTTCGCGAGCTCCAGTTCGCCCGTGCGCTCCTGGACTCTGCGTTCCAGATCGGCGTTCGCCTGCACGAGATCCTCGCGCGCGCGCACCGTCTGCGCTTGCGCCGCAACTGCGCCGTCGCGTTCGACCCGCAGCTGATGCCCCACCCAGTTCACCCACAGGTAGATGCTGACGAAGACGCCAACAACGGCGAGTGACGTGGTGACCACGACCTGCGTGTCCTGGTAGCGCAGAGGCCCTTGGGCTCCGTAGATCTGGTGCGGAATCGTGCCCGTCGCTTCGAGCAGTATCAGCGCGACAAATGCGCTGGCGGCGCCGGTGGTGTAAATGAGGCCGCCGCGCAAGTCGAGGAAGGTGTTCGTGAAGATCAATCCGAAGACGTACGCGAACGCGCCCAGCCACATGATGCTGCCCAGGAAGTAGACCATCGTCGTGTGGAAAATAATCTCTGCGGCCAGCATGCACGCCCGCGCAACGTGGATGCTGCGCGCGTCCGGCAAAACGAAGACGGCGCGCCAGTAGACCAGCAGGAAGACGCTTTCCGCCAGCAGTGTGAGCAGGAATGGGACGGGCATGGGGATGCGAGCGACCCACAGGACCACCCACATGGCGATGAAGAGCGCCACGACCGTGATTCGCGCGAGCGCTTGGGGCGTCTGTTCCTGCCGGCGTTCCTGCAGGTCAACGAGGGTCTGATTCGCTGATAGAGGGTCTTGCATAGTCCGCTGAGTATCGACCGACCGGAGATGCCAGATCAGACTCGCCCGTCGCTTGCTACCGAGACTCGACTCGTAGGGGCATGGCGCGCCATGCCCTCGTGCGCCCACAACGTAAACGAACCCAAACTCACCCCAGCGCGGCCGCTGCGAATCCCACTCGTATGCACCGACGCTGACGCGCGGTTGACGCGGGAGCCGCGCCTGTCTGCGTATACTGATCCATGGCTTCCCGCAGCCATGATGGCTGGTTCGATGAGGCTCAACCCCTGCCCTCCGAGCGCCTCGCGCGCTCGGGGACAGCGCGCCTCCGCATACCCGAACCGCCGAACTGGTTGGAAGGTACCCTGATCCTCACGAGCGACCGCCGCTTCTTCCTCCCGCACGTCGATCAGGTTCGCCTCGACCACGTGGCGTTCTGGCTGCACGCCCTCACGCCATGGGAGCGAGCCGGCCGCAATCGCTTGCGCGTCGCGGCCGATGACGACGAATCGACCTTTCACCTGGTCGGGGGACGGCCGGGACCGGCGGCGCTCATCGGTGACCAGGCGGGGCCGTGGCTCCAGGCCATCGCATCGCTCCAGCGCAGCGCCCGCCCCAGGACAGCATTTGCAGACCCCCATCTATGGCGCGCCGCTGGATGAAGATTCTCGGTATGGCGATGTTCCTGCTTGCCATGGCAGCAGCCGGTGTGCTGTTCTCCGTGTTTCCGCGCAGCTCCCCCACGGCGGACACCGTGTCGGCAGGGCTGCCGATGCGCACGCCCGGGGCGCCGACCCCTCAGCCGACACCGACGCCGAAAACGTGGATCGATGGCCTCGCGACATCGCGGCACGGTGTCGCAGTGCTCATATCGTGCCTCGACAAAAACGGCGACGGCAAGCTGAACGGCGACGATGGCAGTGCGTTCGACGGCCTCGAGATCCCGCTCCTGGACTCGTTCGCCTGCATCGATCCGGCACACCATCGCGACTTCTACGCGGGCGATCCGTCCGACACGGCGACGTACAGTTGCAGCGCCGCGCAGCCGCCAGCGCTGATCGTCGCGATCGGATCGGCAGGCACGGACCTGTTCGATTCGACGAAGGGCGAGAGCCTCGGCGTGCTCGGCGTGGTCAACG
The DNA here is from genome assembly GCA_025355835.1 of Chloroflexota bacterium. Taxonomy (GTDB): domain Bacteria; phylum Chloroflexota; class Dehalococcoidia; order DSTF01; family JACRBR01; genus JANXYW01. Next base: position 6,354 of record JANXYW010000335.1, on the reverse strand, counting down.
CACTGCAGCGGCGCGCGCAGGACGATCACATCGCCACGGTGCCGCTGCTTTCGACTTCGGCCATCTTCGGCGCCGAAATGCCACAGACGCGGAACGAGGAGTGGATCGCCCACGAAGTCGCACGCCGGCTTGATGCGATGCCGTGCCTGCGCGCGGTGTTGATCGGCCATAGCCACGGCGCCGCCGCCGTCACATCTGTCGCCGCCGCCCTCGATGGTCGCTTCGGCGATCGCATCTACGGCGTGCTGATCGACCGCACGACGATCCTCTACGACCGCGACGCGACCGAACTACCCGCGACGATTCCGCTCCTGAACGAGTTCCAGACGAACGAGGGCTGGCACGGCAACGTCTACGGCAAGGCCAACATCACCAATGTCGACGAGTCCGGCGAGCGCGCGCCTGTCGCCCCCAGCGACGGCGGCGGCGGCCTGGCGCTGGTCAGCCATAAGACCCTCGACGACTCCGTAGCCGTCCAGCACCACATCGAAGATGCCGTCATGGCGTGGCTCACGCGAGATATCGAAGCCACGCCGTCGCCGTAGCAGGCGGTCAAGATTCCCCACCGATCGGCGTTTCTCAAGCACCCACGTGGGCATGTAGCGCATCCTTTCGATCGTGCACGTAGCGTGGACTTCATTCCGCGCGGATCCCGATCAAAAACAACGCGCGGACTGAAGTCCACGCTACGGCCGCATGTTGAGAAGCCTCGCAGACCAACCCTCCTCCGCGCGCTCCGCGCCTCCGCGGTGAACCCCCCAAACCCCATTCGCGTTCTCTGCGGCTCTGTGGTGAATCCAACCCAAGTCGATTCCCCTAAAATCGACCTCCAAACCCTCTGGATTCGCCCGCGCGCACTGCCGATATCTACGGAGATTCAGTCGCTAACGAGGAATGCACCTTGGCTACCGCCCTAACCCCCGCCGTTGGCGAGATGACGATCGCAGACCCGTCATTCCGGCGCAGCGTGCTGGCGCTGCGTTGGCTGCTCCTTGGCCTGTGGATCGCGCTGGTCGAGATGGGCGTGCTGGACGTCAGCGGCGTCGCGTTGCTGGTCAGTTCAGCCATCCTCGCGGCGTACGACATCTTCCACGTCGTGCTGGAACTACGCAATGTCGTCAGCGACCGCATCTTCACCCTCACACGCCATCTGGACGTGGTCACGGTGACGGTACCGCTCATCGCTCTCCACGATGTCCGCAACCCGGTGTTCACCATCTACTTCCTCACGATGATCGGTGCCGCGCATCTGATCAGCAAAAAGACAATGCTCGAAGAGGTCGCGTGGGTCTGCGCGAACTACCTGGCGTTTGCCGTTATCACAGCCCTGCTGGGACATCCCGTACCGTGGGCATACGCTGCCGTCGTCACCGTGTGCATGGCGATGATGGGGCTGAACGCGAGCATCCTCGCAGGCGGCGAAGAGCGCCTGCGCGCCGTCATCGCATCGATCGCTGTCACCGATTCGCTAACGGGGCTGCCGAACCGCCGCCGCTTCCACGAGTCGTACCCGACGAGCCTCGACGAGGCGATCAGCAAGCAGACGCCGCTGGCGCTGATGCTCATCGACTTCGATCACTTCAAGCTGATCAACGATCGCGACGGACACCCCGCCGGCGACGACAAACTCCGCGAAGTTGCGCAGGCGCTGCAGTCCGTCGTGCGCCACCAGGATCTCGTCGCGCGGTACGGCGGCGACGAATTCATCGTTGTAGCGCCGCACGCGACGCGCGCGGAGGCCCGCACGCTCGCCGAACGCCTCCGCGTCGCCGCCGAGGCCTCTGGCTCGAGCGTCAGCATCGGCTTGGCGGTCTACCCGGAAGACGCACAGCACCACGACGCGCTCATCGAAGCCGCCGACGCCGCGCTCTATCTGGCGAAGGAAGCAGGCCGCAACTGCGTCCGCGAAAACGTCGCCGCCTGATCGCTCGCCGCCCTGGGCACGGCAAACCACGATCCATACGCAAGGCATGTAGGACAGGCGCCCAGCCTGTTGGACGGGCGCTCGTAGAAGCCGAGCGCACGGGAACAACGCGACTGGGGTGCACTCCAGCCGCGATGGACGCGAGGCGGCAGGAACTGAAGCGTCGGTGGGCAGTCACATGCGGTCGTGGCGCATGGGTCTAGCTGCGAAGTCCCGTCCAACAGGCGAGGGCGCCTGTCCTACAACACCCCTCTGCGAAATCTGCGGTTCCCGTCCCCACCGCTTCGTGCTCCTTCGTGTCCTTTGTGGCTCCCGTCAACCTCGAACCACGGCCGTAACAATCCGGCAACTCGCACGACACGAGCGCGCGCGAAACTGGCATCAGACATCAGAGAGACAGAGCCACGGGATCGGGGCTGAACAGCCTGGACTGTGCGCGAAGTCTCAGCAGCGCGAGCTTACGTGCTCGAGACGACCGTCGCACCGGCGTCGCTCGCCGTCGTGATCGTCGTATGCCCCGGATAGCCGCGCGCGATCGCTTCCTGCATCATCGCGCGCGCGATGCGCTCTTCGCCATCGACAGCGAAGGCGGCGATCGTTGAACCACCGCCACTGAGATACGCGCACAGCGCGCCCGCGCGCTTGGCCGCGCCAAAGATCTCCGGCATGCCGGGGAAGATCTTTGTACGCGCCGGCTGATGCAACCGATCCTGCGTCGCCAGATCCAGCGCGTCCCACTCGCCCTTCGCAAGCGCCGCAACCAGCAGCGCCGCGCGCCCGATGTTGAACACGGCGTCGTCCTTCGACAGCTCAGTGGGCAGGAGCTTGCGGCTCTCGCCGGTCGGCATCTCGAAATCCGGCACGAACAGCACGATCTTCAGCCCGGGCGCCAGCGGCGCCGCGATGTGGCGGAACCCATCGCCATCGCGCACGACGACCCGCAGGCCGCCGAAAAGCGCCGGCGCCATGTTGTCGGCATGGCCTTCCAGCCCCGCGCCCAACGAGAGCATCTGCGCGTCGGAGAGCTTGCCGCCCATCAACGCGTTCGCGCCCACGATGCCCGCCGCACGCGCCGCCGCGCTCGCGCCGAGTCCGCGCCCGATTGGGATCGCCGTCGTCCCCGAAGCACGCAGCTCCGGCACCTCAACACGCGCCAGCCGGTATGCGGAACGAGCGGCATCCAACACGAGCCGCACGAGCCCGTCGTTCGTCTCCGGCTGATGATCCAGCGCAACGGTCACGTCCTGCGTCAACGCCAACGCCAGCCCGAGACTATCGAAGCCCGGTCCAAGGTTGGCGCTGGTCGCCGGCACGCGAACAGTCACAGAGTTCGGCATGACGGCAGGGTATCGCGGCCTCGCTCGGTAGGGACAGGTCTTCTCCGCGAGTCGCCGCAGGAGACAGATTTGTCCGCCGCATTCAACCAGAAGCATCTATCGCAACGGTGCAGCTAGAGAGTTGGGTTCGACGCGATCAAGCCCCGCGCCTAAGCGCGAAGTGCTTCGATGATGCTGGCGACCGAAACGTCTGCTTGCTTAAGGATGCTGCTAAGTGTCCCTCTTGGAATCTCTCGTTTGCCGAGGACGACAGTACAAACGTCCTTCGTGCCATCCAGACGAGGCCGCCACATTGTATGGTGGCTCCCTCCTGTTGCGGGCATGTCGATAAAGTTGAGTCTTCGGAGGGCACGAACAAGCCGCTGGCTCGATACCAGCGGCATACGCGGGGTGCGTGACGTCTTCGGCTTGCGGGTCTTTTTGTTCACGCCGCAAGAGGGAGTTGGAGGACAACTCGCTTAGCGACACCATCCTTCTCCGTTGACGCCGCTACTTCGACACCGGCAGAGACACGAGGTCGGGATTTATGAACTACGATCCCTTTCTCGGCGAAGATCCGATGCCGTTCTCCCAACACCTCGATCGCGTTCAAGTAGTCGGTCGTCGCTTCTCGAACAGCCTCCATCGCTTCGTCCGCGGTATCGCCACAGCTGGCGACGTCCAATTCGCGGCAACGCGAAACAAAGGACTTGCCCTCGCGGTAAGCCTCAAGAGTCAGGGCGATATAGCCGATTGCGACCGCTGGCATTTTGAGGTGGACCTCTCTTGGCATCATATGACCAATCGGATCAAATAGACAGGGCCGCGAGGGTCTGGCGAAGCCCTCTGACAGTGCAACGTCAAATATGCGTCACCCTACGAACTCCCCACCATCCCTTCGAGCCGCGCCCGCACGTCCGGCCACTCGTCGTCGATGATCGCGTAGTACACGGAGTCGCGGTGGAAGGCGCCGCGCGTGAGCATGTGCTTGCGCATCACGCCCTCGTACTTCGCGCCGATGCGTTCGATCGCGCGCCGTGACTTCTCGTTCCGGGCGTCGGTCTTCAGCTCGACGCGCACGCACCCAAGCGTGTCGAAGCAGTGCGCGAGCAGCAGCAGTTTGCACTCCGTATTGATCGCCGATCGCTGCGCCGATGGCGCCAGCCACGTGCCACCGATCTCGACGCGGCGGTCGCGCGGACTGACGAAGAACAGCCGCGTGCTGCCGACGACGTCGCCGCTCGCGCGATCGATCGTCGCAAACGGCAGTTCACGACCTGCCGACTGCTCGGCGAGCGTGCGATCCAGCCACGATTGATAGTCGGCGCGGGTCGTCGGCCGATACGGCAACCACGTCCAAACAGCATCGTCTGCGCCCGCGCGCATGATGTCGTCGAGGTGATGCTGCGCGAGCGGCTCGAGGCGAACGTGCGCGCCTTCGAGCGTAACGGGCGTCGGGTGCTCCATGGATCACGTTGTACAACGCGACGCCCCGCTTCGCGAGGGCCAATGCGGCGGCATGCGTCGGTACCGGCATCGGGGGAATCGGAAGATTTGTCCGAAGGAGTGGCAAGGCGCGATGCAGCGGACGGGGCTAAAGCCACGTCCCTACGTCCTTGTTTCCGACCCACCTCTCTGCATTCCGTTCCACCGCAGCCCAGCAGCGACGACGAGCAGCACCGCGAGCGCGCCGAACACGAAGACGTCCGTGTCCTTGCCGCCGAGATCGCGGTCGACGATGTGGGAGATGGTGTGGACGATCGCACCCGCGCCGGCACCCGCGAATACGACGAACCGCGCGTCGCTCGACCACAGCGCCAGCAACAGCGCTGCGCCGATGCCGATCTGGAACGCACCGATATCGTGCAGCAGATGGCGGTTGTACGGCGGGAACGTCGCCAGCTGATCGTAGAACGCATGCGGCGCGACGAACGCCCAGATGCCCGGCAGCAGGAAGAACAGCCCCGCAAGCAACAACACGATGGTCTCGAAGCGTCTCGTCGTCATGGGTGCCCTCCCGAGCTCGCGATCAGGGGGTGATCGTACCGGAGCGCGCCTGCCGGGGCATCCCACAAACCGATGAGTCGCGCCTGCCGATCGACGCGCCATCGCCGCGGAATTGAGGCGAAGTATGTACACCGCTAGCTGTAGTTCCCACGTAGGTTGTTGACACAAAGAGAGTGCTCCGGTCGGGTGTCAGTGTCAGGGCTAGCGTCGGTCTGGCTTTGCCGGACGCACAGCCGGGGACGGCTATGCCACCCGCTTGCGTCGTGCACTGGTGCAGTGACTCCGGGTACGAGGCGGGCGTCCTACGGAATGCCGGTACACGGCGATCCGGCGGGGTGACAAGTACAGGCCACCGGAGACCGCCGACCGACGACTGAACCCCGGCGACCAACCTGCTATGATCTTTCCGTGACGACGACGCACGCCGTGGACACCGAGGCGTTCCAGCTTGCCCTGCCGATCTTCGAGGGGCCGCTCGATCTACTGCTCCACCTCATCGAGCGCGAGGAGCTGGACGTGACGAACATCGCGCTGCTGGCCGTCACCGACCAGTACATGCGCTACCTGCACGAGGGCGAGCACATCAACCTCGGCGCGATGGCCGATTTCATCCAGATCGGCGCCAAGCTGCTGCTGCTGAAATCGCGCGCGCTCCTACCGCGTCCCGCGCCCGACGATCCTGTCGCGGAGGACGAAGAAGACCCGACCGAAGATCTCGCGCGGCAGCTCATCGAGTACAAGCTGTTCAAGGAGGCCGCCAGTAACCTGCGCGCCATCGAGACCGCCGGCTTGCACTCGTACCCGCGCATCGCGGCTCCGCCCGATATGCCGGCGCCGATCGGGCTCGACGGCGTCACGCTCGATCTGCTGCGGGGAATGGTCGAAACGGCGCTGACGCGCGTGCCGGATGAGGCGCCGGTGCAGGTGCTCCGCCCGCACAAGATCACCATTCGCGAGAAAGTCGCGCTGATCCGCGAGCGCCTCGCCGCTGACGGACAGGTGAGCTTTCGCGCGCTGATCGAAGAGTGCCGCACACGGATGGAGATCATCATCTCGTTCATGGCGGTGCTGGAGCTGATCAAGTCGCGCGTGCTGGAAGCGCTGCAG
>JANXYW010000279.1 GCA_025355835.1 Chloroflexota bacterium | reverse complement strand
CGGGCGCCAGCCGATCGTCGTTGGCGGCACGGGGCAGTACGTCTGGGCGCTGCTCGAAGGCTGGAAGGTGCCGCGTGTGCCGCCCGATCGCGAACTGCGCGCGCGTCTCGAAGCGATCGTCGCGAAGTACGGCCCTGACGCCCTGATTCGCGAGCTACTGGACGTCGATCCGGCGAGCGCCGTGAACATCGACTCACGCAACGTCCGCCGTGTCATCCGCGCCATCGAAGTGACGCGCGCAACCGGCCGCCCGTTCAGCGCCTGGCAGCAGAAAGTCGCGCCCGACTTCGAAACGACGATCATCGGCCTGCGCATGGAACGCGGCGCCCTCTACGCCCGAATCGATGCGCGCGTCGACGCGATGCTCGCGGCCGGCTTCGTCGACGAAGTCCGCAGCCTCAACGACGCGGGCTACAGCTGCGATCTGCCGTCGCTGGCGAGCATCGGCTACCGGCAGATCTGCGCGCACGTGCGCGGCGATCTGTCGCTGGCCGACGCGGCAGCGCAGATCAAAACCGAGACGCACCGCCTGGCGCGCATGCAGCACACCTGGTTCCGCGAGGCCGACCCCCGCATCCATTGGCTCGAAGCCGACACGCCCGATCTGCTCGCAGATGTGCAGTCGATTCTCGCAGAGACTATGTAAAGCCCGGCCATCCATCTCCTCTCCGCCGGGCGGAGAGGACCAGCGCGAAGCGCGGAGGTGAGGTCTCCGGCCGACTTCCAACAGCTTCAACGCTGGCCTACAATGCAGGCATGTACGATGCAATCATCCTCTGGCTCCACGTCCTCGCCGCGGTCGCGTTCATCGGGCCGCAGTTCTTCCTCGCTTTCGCGGCGGTGCCAGCCATAAAGACCATCGAAGACGTCAAGGTGCGCACCAAAGCGATGCGCGTCATGACGATGCGTTTCGGCATGCTCGGCGGCGGCGCGCTCGTCGTGCTGCTCATCACCGGCGTCCTCAACTACTACCACGCCAAAGACGAGATCGACACATTCAAGCGCTACTTCATCACGCTGCAGATCAAGCTCACGCTTGTGACGCTCGTGGTCATCCTGACCGTTCTCCACGGTGCGGTTTTCGGCCGAAAGCTCCAGCAACTCCAGGAAAGCAACGCCAGCGAAGCCGAGATCGCCAAGGCGCGCCAGATGTCGATGTACGCATCGATCGCAACGATGGTGTTCTCCGTGCTCATCCTGCTATGCGCGGCGATTCTTGGCTCCGACTGGTCGAAGATGGGCGCGATTCGCTAGACCAATCGTGCGCACGCGCGGCGCTCTCGCGAGCGGCGTGCCCCGAACGAGGTGACGGATGGTATTTCGACGCGCAGAGACCGACCAACAGCGCGAAGAAGATGAGAACGGACTGAATATCGTGAGCGACGAAGAAGAAGATGACGACGAAGGCGAAATGACCGGCGACCTCTTCGAGCCGGGGCAGCTGTGCGATGTCTGCTCGAAGGAGGAAGGGCGAGTCGGCCTCGATCCGACGTGCCGCGGCCAGTACGACGGCGACCCCGTGTTCCTCTGCTTCGGCTGCCTCACCGGCGCGCTGCAGGACGCGTACAAGAGCGTCGAGGGCGTGGCGATCATCGTCGAGTCGTTCGACGAGTACAGCGACCACTACTACTACCGCCTCGACGAGATGCCCGCGTACCAGTTCGTGCGCGAGGACGTGGAAGCGATCTCGTGGCTGCTGCTGACGATCGGTGACAACTGCGCCCGCTGCGGCGAGCAGGGTCACTTCGCGTGGCTCACCCGCGAGAACGTCGATGAGCACCTGCCCGAGAACAAAGCGTTGTTCCGAAAACTCGATGGCGAGATCGAACACCTCTGCGGCGCCTGCGCCGGTGCGGCGCTCTCGGCGTCGTACAAATCGCTCGAACTGCCGCTGATGACCGTCGAGCTGCCCCGCAGCGCGATGGGCATCATGATGCCGACCGGGGAGTAGCGGCTGCGATGACGCTCCTGCTCGAACAGCAGTACATCGACGAGATGATCGCGCACGCGCGCGAAGACGCGCCAAACGAGTGCTGCGGCATCATCGCCGGACTCGAAGGCCGCGCGCAGAAGCTCTATCGCGCGATCAACGCCGAAGCGAGCCCCTACCGCTACAGCGTCGAACCCAAGGATCTGCTGCGCATCCACCGCGAGGTCGATGGCAACGATTGGGACTTCCTCGTCATCTACCACTCGCACACGCACACCGAGGC
>JANXYW010000241.1 GCA_025355835.1 Chloroflexota bacterium | reverse complement strand
GCGATCTCCGGGCTCTGCATGACGCACGGGTATCGCCATCTTGGCGAGATCGAGTTCGCGAAGGGCCTCGTCGCCGCAAAAGGCGGCTCGACGATTTAGCGCAAGGAGCGGCGCACCCATGAGTAATCGATTCGAAATGCGCGTAGACGCGTTTTGGCGGCCGCTGATCGTGCCGTTGGGCGGCACCGATGCGCGTTCGTACGCCGAGATCACGGACGAGGGTCAACTGCATGTCCGCTTCGGGTTCCCGTTTGACCACACGTTTCCGATTGCGTCGATCGAGCGGGCGCAAGGCGCGCGGCCGCCGTGGTGGGCGGGCATCGGCTGGCGGACGAATTTCGCATCGAGCATCGGGCTGCTAGGGTCGCATGATGGCTGCGTCGAGATTCACTTTCGCGAGCCGGCAACGATCAACATGCCGCTGCCGTCGCGATGCGAGCGGCTGACGATCTCGCTCAAGCTGCCGCGGGAGTTCCTCGCCGCGCTCGCCGCGCAGGGCGTCGCGACGAGCCATGTGGAGCGGACGAAGGCGTAGTTTCGCGGACGCACCTCACCCCGGCCTTCGGCCGCGCCCTCTCCACGTCGTGGAGAGGGCTCTCTATGCGGGGAGGTCACACCGCCGGGCCTTAGCAACCTCGCTCGGTCTGATCTGCGCTCAGCCGGTAGCAGGGCTGGAACCGCGTCTTTCTCGCCTCACGTCGGAGGATCGCCGTTGTCGTCGCCGTCGCGGTTCCCTAACGTGGTTGGCGCGCGGTCACGCCTGCAGCTTCGAGCGCGGCGACCTCACCTACGCTCAGGCCGAGCAACTCACGGAGCACGTAGTCGGTGTCCTGGCCGTAGAGCGGCGCGTGGAGCTCGGTGTGCGTTGGGGTTTTCGATAGCGTGAAGGCCGGGCGTGCGTATAGCGTGTCGCCGGCCTCGGGATGCGGCACGATGGTCACGTAGTCACGCGCCCGCAGCTGCGGGTCATCGAGGAGCTCCGTGACGAGTTGCGCCGCGCCAGCGGGCACGCCCGCGGCCTGTAGTTCTTCTGCTGCTGCGTGCGGCGGGCGCTCGCGCGTCCATGCGGACACGATCTCGTCGATCTCGACACGATGATGGATGCGGGAGATCACGTCAGCGAATCGCACGTCCTGAGCGAGTTCATGGCGGCCGACCACGGTGCAGAGGTGCTCCCACTGCGCATCATCCTCGCAGGCGATGGCGATCCAGCGATCATCGCCTGCGCACGGGTAGACGCCATGCGGCGACATCGACGAGTGCGCGTTTCCCGTGCGTTGCTGCACACGTCCGTTCATCGTGTAGTCGAGTAGCGCCTCGCCGACGACCTGCAGCTCGCCTTCAAGCATGGCCAGTTCGATGTGCTGCCCTTCGCCGGTGCGGTCGCGATGGCGGATCGCGGCAATGACGGCGAACGCGGCGAGTGCGCCGGCGTTGTAGTCGCAGTAGTAGTTCGCGGGCTGCATCGGGCCGCGGTCTGGATAGCCGGTGAGGTACGCGAGGCCACTCATGGCGTCAATGCCCGGGCCGAAGGAAACTCGATCGCGCAGCGGGCCGGTCGCGCCAAATGCGGGCATTGACGCGAGCACGATATCCGGCTTCGTGGCTCGCAACGCTTCGTAGCCAAGGCCGAGCGACGGCAGCACGCGTGGCGACATGTTCTCAACGACGACATCGCTGACGCCGACGAGGCCGAGTAAGATGCCGCGGCCCTCGGCCTTCGAGAGATCGAGCGTGATGGCGCGCTTCGCTCGATGCAGATCGTTGTAGCTGAGGATGCGGTTGTACGGGCGATCCGGCGCGCCGTCGACGCGCGGCACGATGTCGACGTGCAGCGGGCGCGGGAACGGCGGCTCGACGCGGATCACCTCCGCGCCGAGATCGGCGAGTAGCGACGTTGCGACGGGGCCGGCGATCGCGACCGTGAGATCGATGATTCGCAAGCCAGTGAGCGGCCTCATATCACGCCAGCTGCCGCGAGCCGCGCCATGCTTCGGGCCGAGAGACCGAGTTCACCGCCGAGCATGTCGGCGTTGTGTTCGCCAAGCAGCGGCGCGCGACACACCATCCACGGACTGGCAGGCATGACGACCGGGGCGCCGAGCGCGGTGACGCGGCCGGCAACCGGATGGTCGATGTTCGTGAGGAAGCCGCGAGCGGTGAGTTGGCCGAGGCGATCCTCCACGACCTCTCTCGGATCGAGCACTTCCGTGAATGGCACGCGAAGCTCTTGCGCCTCTTCCACCGCGCGCCACTTGTCTCTCGATGCAAGCCAGCCGTCGATCAATGCGTCTGTTTCGCCGGCGTGGCCGAGCGGCTTCGCGAGCAC
>JANXYW010000207.1 GCA_025355835.1 Chloroflexota bacterium | reverse complement strand
CCGTCGCAGAGAGGGCCACAAGTGCCGGCATCAGCGCAGCCTCGTCCCGGGAAGCCCCATCTCCATGTTGATGCCCGCCTTGCGGAAGCGCTCGGCGAACGTCGGCGTGATGCCTGTCGCGACCAGCTCACCCTGGATGGCACCGCCCTCCGCAACACCCGCCTGCTCGAAGCGATAGAGCTCCTGCGTCGTAATGATGCCGCTCTCCATGCCAGTGATCTCGGTGATGTTGGAGACGCGGCGCTTGCCGTCGGAATGGCGCACGAGCTGCACGACGAGGTGGAGTGCAGAGGCCATCTGCTCGCGGATCGCGCGCACCGGCAGATCGAAGCCCGCCATAAGCACCATATTCTCGATGCGGGAGAGGGCGTCGCGCGGGCTGTTGGCGTGGACGGTGGTGAGCGAGCCCTCGTGGCCGGTGTTCATCGCCTGGAGCATGTCGAACGCTTCGGCGCCACGCACTTCACCAACGATGATGCGGTCGGGGCGCATGCGCAGCGCGTTGCGTACGAGATCGCGCGGCGTCACTTCGTTCTTGCCTTCGATGTTGGCGTGCCGCGCCTCCATGGAGATGACGTGTGCCTGCCGGAGCTTCATCTCAATGGGGTCTTCGATGCTGACAATGCGCTCGCGGCTGGGGATGTACTCGGAGATGGCGTTGAGCAGGGTGGTCTTACCGGTGCCGGTTCCGCCGGAGACGACGATATCCAGACGCTGCTGGACGCAGGCGTGCAAGAAGTCCGCGACTGGCTGGGTCATCGTGCCGATCTTCACCAGGTCTTCGACGTGGAAGCGGTCCGGGCTGAACTTCCGGATGGTGAGCACGGGGCTTTTGGGCACGAGCGGCGGGATGACAACGTTGACGCGCGAGCCATCGGGCAGGCGGGCGTCCACGTACGGTGACGACTCATCGACGCGACGGCCGAGTGGCGCGATGATGCGCTCGACAATGCGCATGATGTGGCCCGTGTCGCGGAACCGGCACGGCGCCAAATAGATGATGCCGTCGCGCTCGAAGTAGACCTCGTCCGGCGCATTGACCATCACTTCGGAAATCGTGGGGTCTTGCAGGAGCGGTTCGAGCGGACCGAAGCCGACTGCCTCTTCGATGACGCGCCGGATCACCAGCTCGCGATCGTCGCCCAGAAGTGACGGATGTGTCTGCGTGACGAGCTGCCGCGCGGCGCTGGCGACGGCTTCGTGCGCCCGCGATGGTGCCAGCTTTTCGACGGCGGCGAGATCCATCTCCTGCAGCAGCCGCAGGTGGACCGTCTGGACAATGTCCGTCCAGTCGGTGTCTTCGCCGGCCGCAGGGCCGGTACCGTTCGCGCCGACGTACTTCGTATCGATTGCCATGTGTTAGCCGCCCTCCGCGCCGGCCGCCTGAGCGCCGGCGCGCCACTTGAACCCGCCCTGCTTTCCGCTTCCGGTACCACTGCGGCCGAGCCGGCCACCGCCGATGACGGTCGCGAGATCGGAAAGACTCTTCGCCGCGACGGAGTTCGGCGCCGTGATGATGATCGGCTGACCGAGATGCGTGCCCTGACGTACCTTCTTGTCGTAGGGGATCTGCCAGAACACATCGCGCTGGAGCGCCTCCTGCACAATGCTCGGCCGGACGCCGTCGTCGGGCGAGATGCCGTTCATGACGATCCGTATCCGCTCTTGCGAGTAGGAGAGCGTCTTCAGCGCGCGCAATGCCTCGATGGTATCGCGGACGCTTGCGAACTCGCTCGTCGTCACCCAGAGCACCATCGTGGCGATCTCGATCGTCATTTCCGAGACCTCGTTCAGCGTCCCAGAGGTATCGAGCACCACCTTGTCGAAGTGCTTCGCGAGCAGCTCGACGACGCGCCGCACCTGATCCGCGCTGACCTGCCGCCATTCCAGCACGGAAGGAGCTGCCAGCACGTTTAGGCCGCTGAGTTCGTGCTTCACAAGGTATTTGGGGAGGTCATCTCCCTCGACCTTATCGATATCGCGCACCAGATCGAAGAGCGTCTTTTCCGGTTTGACGTCGAGCATGCCGGTGATGTCGCCGAAGCCGTTATCCAAGTCGACGACGACGACGGAATCCGCGTGCTGCTGCGCCATCGCGACGGCGAGGTTCGTCGAGACGGTGGACTTGCCGATGCCGCCCTTGGCGCCGAATACCGTGACGATCGTCCCCGACGTCGCCGCCGAGGGGAGCTGTCCGATCTTGCGCAGCCGGCGGTTCTCCTCCGCGGTCAAGGCCTTGAATACGGAGTCGCGGAGGACATCCGGCCGGACCGGACGCGGCAGATAGTCGCGCGCACCGGCGAGCATCGCCTTGCGCGCGGTCTCGATGTCCCGGGACTGCGAGAAGACGATGACGGGTGTGTCCGGCAGCAGGCTGAGCAACGACTCGATCGTCTGGAGCGGGCGCTCCATCGGCTCCTGTACGCCGACGAAGATGACGTCGGGCTGCAGCTCGTTCGCCGCGGTGACCGCTTCCATACCGAGGCCCGCCTCGCCGGCGAGCGTCAGCCCGGCCGAGCGGAGCGCTTGCTTGATTTCAAAGCGCGCCTGGACATCTTGATCCAAGACCAATGCTGCCGGTGTTTTCGCCACGGTTTCTCTGATCCCTTTCGATCGGGTGCGTTCAAGCTTCTACCGGCGCGGCAACCCAGTTAACGGGCCAAACTCGTCGTAGTAAGTGGGCGGCGGAACGGGGCCGGGTTCGATGTTGAGCGGCTGCAGCGTCAGTGTGATTTCTCCGTTCGCGCGCGCCGCTACCAGAAGCTGCCCGTCTTCCCGCGAGAGTGCGACGGTGACGTTGCCGGCGCTTGGATCAGGCTTGACGTCGCTCGCGCGGCTGCTCGTAACACCGACCGCGGATCCCGTCTGTGGTACCGGCGTTCCTTTTGCATCGACGCCCGAGGCAGCTTGTACCGACTTCTGGGCGACGGCCATCACTTCGACGTTTTGGAGGATCGTCTCAACCCGCGTGATGTCTTTGTCGCCGCGCTTCTCCTTGAACGAACCAACGACGTTGACCCGGTCACCCGGTTGCACAAAACCGGCCACAAGCGCGATCTCATTGCCCTGTAACGCGATGCCGATCTTGTCCGTCGGGAGGATGCACGCGAGGCCGCACGCCTTCGCCTGCGGCACAGTGATCTGTGATAGCGAAATAACCTGACCCTGGATGATGTCGCCCTCCGACACCTTGCCGATCACGAGGGTTTTGTCCTTGGCAGCGTCGGCTACCGCAGGCCCGGACACCTTTACAGAGTCGACCATCTCTGGCGTGATGCGCTGCCCCGCCTTGATCGTCTGCTTGGCGACCAGCACCTCGGCGCCCGTGCTCGACACCGCAGGAGCGATCTTCTTGGTGTCGCTACTGCCGAAGTTGGCGAGCGCGACGAAGAGCAAGACTCCCGTCAAGATCGCCAGCGCCGCGGCGCCGATCAGCAGCCACCGGTTTGTACGCTCGGAGTTGGCCCCCGCTGCAACGCTACTCATATGTCATCATCCTCCATCATCCCAACGGCGGGCCGCCGCTCATGTTACTCGGTGAGCGTACTACTGTTGTCTCCAAACGGGTTGAATTCGCCGGTGTCGCCGGGCCGACCAGCAGCGAGCGATTTGTCTGCTCGGAATTCGCCCCCTCCGCGAAGCTACTCATAGTATCGGTTTTCCTATGGCTAGCTTATTGGTCGAGCAGGATCCGCTTAGGCGACCAATTGGTCCACGCCCCAACGGTGCCTTCGGCGAGTACGTTGACGAAGCGGCCGGTGAACGTCGCGTGTCCGATACTGCCGTTTGGGTTGCACTTCGGGTACTCCGTCGCCACGCCTGCGTTGTTGGTGACGGTACACGCCTCAACGAAGAATGACGCGAAGGCCCGGATCGGCATGAAACCGTTCCCCGATGCGTCGAAGTGGTCTACCACGATCACGGTGATCAGGCGCGGGGAGTGGCAGATCTCGCCGTAGAACGCGCTCTCGGTCCCGGCGGTGCCGGACAACAACTTCATCGCGCCAGCAAAGTCGTCGATCCCGTCGCGAGGGTTGGTGATATCGCACGCCCCCTCGGTCGAAAACAGCGTGTTGAAAGCGCCCATGACGACGTTAGGCTGAGCTCCGGTCTTTGACTTTACGCACCAGTTGACCGGCGGAATCGTGGCGCCTGCGCACTGCGCGGCCGTGTACCCCGACGGCGCAATGTGACAGAGTGTGTTCGCGCCACCGGCCTTGATCTCGTTGGACAGCTCGCTAGCGCCGCCTCCCGACTTCCAGCAGCCGGTAGTCGGCGGGAGGGGTAACGGCGACGAGCCGTCCAGGTCGAGCCAACTCGCCTCGCCCGAGACCTTGTCGAATACAGACAGGTCGCAACGCTTGCCGTACAAGGGCTCCGGCAATCCGTCGTTATTGGAGTCGGGCGACCAGCATAGGGTGCGGCTGTTGGGGCAATTAGGGTCGAGCGGATCCGAGCAGATCGGCAGACCGACCGGCATGATGCCCTTCAACTCGACAACGCTGCCGGCGCACGCTCGCGCGTGTGCTCCGGGCTCCGGGACCGGCAGCCCGAACACGTCGCCGAAGAAGAGGCGGGTCGCGTGCTTGATGTCGACCGCGACACTGTCCGGCCTCGACCCGTTGAAGCACGAGGTATCGACCTTGACGCCGCCGAAAATCGATGCGCTCTTGGATTCATCGTTCGTAGCCGCGTAGCTGGCCGTCACCGTTTGTGCCGCCGCGACAGCCGGCGTTGGCGCCAGAAGTTCGAGCGCGCCCGCCAGCGCCGAGAGATCCGCGTCCTTCTGCGCACCGCGCCGCTCGCTCTGCCACATGCTGGCGTCGACCGCCACAACACCCATCACGAGGGACACCGGCACGATGAGCAGCACGAAGATGATCAGCACCTGGCCGCGTTCCCGGCGCTTCAGTGCGCGCCTGAAACTAGCTATCGTTTTCATCACGGCACCTCATAGATTACGAAAGGCAAAGATCCCCCGGGTCGACGATGGTGTGAGACTTCTCGAGCCGCGCTGTCGCCTGTGGCGACATGCGTAGCGTTGGACTCAGACCGCCCCCCGCAGCCGTCAAGATGCCGCCGCTCGGTATGATGGTAAACGGGTATCCTTCCGCACCGCTCTTGAAGATGTAGACGCGAACCGGGTCTCCTATCCCTCCCCTGCTACTCACACCGGGCGGATAGCAGACGCGCACATCTGCCGGAGCTAGCGTATCCGGCGCATTGCCGGCGGCCAGATTCTGGATGTTGGTGAGTGACGCGCCCACCGCCGCCTGCCGCGCCCCCTCGCGCACCGCCTGTTGCAGCGACGAGCGCGTATTCAGCAACAACCCGAGGATGATAATGGCGGCGATGAACCCGAGGATGAACGGCGTCAACATCGCAAACTCGATGAGATTCTGACCGCGCTCCGAAGCGCGCGCCGGCGCGAAGCGCATGCTGGTCGCCATGCTTGGGTTGCGGGCGGCGCTCCGCTGGCGGCGCTCAAGTCGCACGCCAACGAAACTCATGGCCGAGGCGAGCGCGACAGCGCCGAGCACATCGACCAGGTAGTGCTCGCCGAGGAACACGACGCCGAACGCGACGAGCGCAGAATAGGCGAACATGGGCGCTCCGAGCCGGGTGAGCCGACGAACTGCGAGCCATAGCGCCGCCGTCAGGGGAAGCGCTACGAGCACACTGGGCATTGCTGCCGCAGGGTTGGTGCCAAAACTGGTCTTAGCTTGCCAATAATACACGAAAACAAGTCCCGGAAGCATGATCGCTCCGCCGAGCACCGGCGCAGCCAGCGCGCTGGGGAGAAGTCTGTGAGAGGCCCGAACCGTACGCATGTGATCAGCCGTGCCAATAATGGGACGACCGGAGGGAAGTGCCCTCCGACCGTCCGGGTGTGTGCGCCGTCCTAGAAGCCCGGCGTGCAGGGCGTGGTGTTCGAGAAGTCGATACAGTTGCCGATGTTCGATGCCATGTTGGTGAGGCTTGTACCCCAGATCACGAGCGCGCCAATAATCGCGACCGCAATGAGCCCGCCGAGAAGCGCGTACTCGATCAGATCCTGGCCCTCTTCGCGCTGGAGCTTGTTGATGAGCGAAGAGGCAGCCGACGTCACCAGCATGTGGATGCGGATAGAAATGTTCGTCACGTTATGTCCTCCGAGAGAAGGGCCGGCCGGAGGAAATTCCCCCGGCCGTCCAGATCTGTTCGTCGGCGCTAAAAGCCCGGCTTGCAGGGCGTGGTGTTCGAGAAGTCGATGCAGTTGCCGATGTTCGATGCCATGTTGGTGAGGCTGGTACCCCAGATCACAAGCGCACCCACAATCGCGGCCGCAATGAGCCCACCGAGCAGCGCGTACTCGATGAGGTCCTGGCCCTCTTGGCGCTGAGCCTTGCTGACGACCGACGAGATCGCCGACATCACCAGCATGTGGATTCGAATGGAAATGTTCGTCACGTCATGTCCTCCAGAAGTTGCTACTGCTCCCAGCCGCAACGCACGGCCGTGATTCCTGTGTAATGCCCGGGGTATTGGCTGTTCCCGTACTCACCCCCTATTCGCGGCAACAGGCCCGTGCCTGGTGTCGCCTATGGTTGCCGATTTGTTCACGTCTCGAACCTCATAACGGCGGGAGCCGCCCGGCATTGCGATGCCACGCCATGCCCGGTCAAGAAGGCGCCGCCAGCCGCTCAGATAACGCAGCGCGGTGGCAGATCCCCGACCAGCACGGTGTGCCTGTGCATACGCTTGAACTAGTTCGGCGATCGCAACGTTACAGCCCGCGTTTGAAGCTGTCAACGGCTATA
>JANXYW010000161.1 GCA_025355835.1 Chloroflexota bacterium | reverse complement strand
CAACGAACACGGCATCACGGGCCTGGAGACGGCAATCGTCCTCATCGCGTTCGTGGTGGTTGCAGCCGTGTTCGCGTTCGTGGTGTTGAGCACTGGTCTGTTCAGCTCTGAGCGAAGCAAGGAGACGGTGTACGCCGGTCTGTCGAAGACACGGGGTACGATGGAGCTGACCGGTGGTGTGCTGGCTTCGTCCAACACGACCAAGCTCACCAACCTGACGTTCGACGTCACGCTGGCGGCCGGTGGCGACCAGGTCAACCTCGACCCGGCGTCGACCACCAACAAGACGAACATCCGCTACAGCGACGGCGTGGTCAAGATTGCCAGCATGGTGTACACGACGACCGTCATTACGGGCAACACCGACAAGCTGCTCGAAGCCGGTGAGATGTTCGAAATCGGCATCGACCTGACGGCTGTCGGAAACACGACCGCGGACCTGGTTGCGAATGAGCAGTTCGCCCTCGAAGTCCAGCCGCCGTCGGGCTCGTACATGATTATCCAGCGCACGACCCCCGCGTCGATTGGCCAGTCGATCATCAACCTGAACTAATCATTCGCCCGCAGAACTTGTGAGGGGCCGCTCCTACGAGCGGCCTCTCTTCTCGTGCGGTCAATTCTAGGCACGGCCGCCGCGTCGCTCGGCGCTCAGTGTCGATTGGACCTACTCACCAAGTTCCCGTCCGTTCCTCGGACCGAACAATCCGCGTCCCAAACTACGCCTCGAAACGGGCCAGCGCCCGAAAGATGGCAAGAGCCGCCACACCTGATGTAGGTGTATGCACCTCGTTAAGTCGGTGGAATCGACCATACGTGGGCGCCCCTCTCAGCACGAACCTTCAACGGACTGATCCCGACACGTCGTAAGACGGCGGAACAGATCTCTGGGACGGCTCACGGATGGAGCCGATATGACTCCCACTCAAGGAGGAGTGCCATGCGGCGGATGCTTCGCTTCGCGCGGGATGTGCGTGGAGAACGCGGAATTACCGGACTCGAGACCGCGATCGTCATGATCGCGTTCGTGGTGGTAGCAGCGGTCTTCGCGTTCGTCGTGCTTAGTACAGGACTCTTCGCCGCCGAACGCGGCAAGGACACCATCTTCGCTGCCCTGGCGAAGACGCGAGGGGCGATGGCATTGACCGGCGGCGTCATTGCGACATCCGACCAGTCGAAGATCACTACGATCACGCTTGATGTGACACTGGCCGCCGGCGGCGATTCCGTCAACCTTGACCCGAACTCGACCAGCAACAAGACGGTCATCAGCTACCAGGACAGCACCATTTCGAACGCCAACATTACCTATACGACGGCGGTGGTCACGGGCAACAACAACTACGTTCTCGAACAGGGTGAACTGCTGGAGTTGAACATCACGCTGCCGTCGGGGTCTAACGTCACAGCCAACAAGACGTTCACGCTCGAGGTGAAGCCGCCGTCCGGCTCCTTCATGATCATCCAGCGGACGGCCCCGGCTTCGCTTGCTGCGACGATCATCAATCTCAACTGATAGGAGAAATGCGGACGCAGCAGGCATGATGCGCGGCCGATACAGGTAACGGACGAACGGCAACCGGGAGCAACGTGGAACCGCAACAACTGGCCACCAAAGTCGCGCAACTCGAATCACGGGTCGCCACGCTCGAAGACGAAGGTAAGATCGTCAAGGGCGAGGTAAAGCAGATCCTGACCGAGATTCGCAGCGCGATCCTGGTACGGGATAACCCGTTCGATGCGGATGGCGGTATGGGGCGCAGCGCCACGCCTCTCAGCATCGTGCCGTCCGAACCGGAGCCGCGACACGTACCGGCACCGGAACCGACGCCGGTACATCACGAAGAGCCTATCGCGCCACCGCCGTTCCACGCTTCGGAACCGCGATCGCGCGAGCCGATCCCGCTGCGGCCACAGCCGCAGATGCAGTTCGCGCCCGCTCCGGCAGCCGCCCCTCCGCCGGAACAGCCGCAGTGGAGTCTGCTCACGATCGCCGGCCTGGCCGCGTGGGCAGAAGAAGCGATGGAGCGCATCGGATCGCTGCGACTGGAGATCCTGCTGGATCTCTGTGAGGCAGCAGGCCATCTGACGCCGGAGGCGCGCACTGCGTTGGCGCGCGTCACCGAGTTGGATATCCGTGAACCGGAGCGGACGCCTTCGACCAACGAGACCGTGACGATTCTTCGGCAGCTGGACGCGCTGGTGGGCGACGACGAAGACAACGATTCCACCCGGCTTCAGCGCCTGATTTAACCCGGGCCCGGCGAGACGATTCGCCGCTAGCCCGACGCAAGGAGTAGCGTCATCGACAAGGCCATCACGACCATTATGCTCACCATCGCGGCGATCGTTGCGATCGTTGCGGTGGTCAACTCGGTGCTGCCGGCGGTCGGACGGACGAGCGGCGCCCTGACGTCCGCGTCGAGCGTGGTGGAAGAGCGCATCTCCAGCCAGATCCAGATCGTCCACGCGACCGGGCAAAACGGCAACCCGGACGCGACGGTGTGGGCGAAGAACATCGGGAGCGCTGCGGTCGATCCGCTGAGCCGCGTCGATGTCTTCTTCGGCCCGACGGGCAACTTCCAGCGCATCCCGCAGGGAACCGCCGGCTGCGTCACACCCTGCTGGGAGTACACACTGGAGAACGGCACGAGCATATGGGAGCAGACCTCAACGCTGCGCATCTCCATCCATAGCGGCACAAACCTGGCCACGGGTACGACGTATTACGTGAAGGTCGTGACGCCGAACGGCATCACCGACTCCAAGTTCTTCACAGTTTAGGGGGGCGCGATGGAAAACGGCCTTCCCGCGCTGCTCATCGCAGCCATCCTCATGCTCTCGACCGTGTTCCTGGCGCGCAGCGGCTTCACGGGAGCCGACGCGATCGGCCAGTCCCTGCGTCAGTCCGAAATCCGGTACGAGGCGAAAAGCCGGACGGGCCTGACCGTCACGGCTACATCAATCGACTCGTCCGGCGCGAACATCACGATCACGGTCCGCAGCGACGGGCAGACACCGATCGCTGACTTCGCGGGCATGGATCTCGTCGTCCAGTACTTCGGAGAGACGGGCACGCGATTCGACAAGTGGATTCCGTACACGATCGGCGGCCTCGCATCGAACACTTGGAAGACCGGCACGTTCACGAACGACGTGTTCGAGCCGGGCATCTTGAACGCGGGTGAAAGCATGCAAGTGCTCGTGCGCGTCAATCCAGTCGTCGGACCTACAACCACCAATTTAGCGATCATCGGATCCGAGAAGGGCGTCACTGCACAGACGTACTTCGCGGGCCCGCCTTAGGAGCGCGCGATGGCGATCTTTACGCGCTTCCTGCCCGGCCAGAAAGCACCCGCACGCAGCGACAACATCGAAGAGGCCGCCAATTGGCAGCGCTCGACGTCGCTCTTCTCACCTGCGGCGCTGGAATACGACCTTGTCGCGCAGCTGACGTATATGTCGGCGCTGGCGACGGCAAACGTCGGGCGCGAGAACCTGTTTGAGAAGACTGCCGAGCTGGGGTACACGACCTCTGGCTACTTTCACCGCGTCCACCTGGTGGCGCAGCGGCTGAACTACGACTACGCCCGCGCGTGCCAGCTCGTCGCCGACGCCACCGAAAACGACATCGTGCGCAGCTTGCTGTTGCGCTTCTCCAGCTCGTTGTCGTCCGGTGAGCCGGAAACGGTCTTCCTCCAGCGCGAAACAGAGATCGAGCTGGACAAATACGCGCGTAAGTACGAGCGCGATCTGGAATCGCTGCGCAAGTGGACCGACGCCTACGTCGCGCTGATGGTGTCGGTGACGCTCGTCGTCGTCGTCTCGTTGGTTTCGATGATGATCTACAGCGTCGGCACGGCGTTCATCCTGGGATTGGCCGCGGTGATGATTGGCATCGCCGTGCTTGGCGACTGGATCATTTACCGTACGTCGCCGGTCGAACCGAAGACACACAGACGAAAGAATAAATCGAAAACTCAAAATCAGATGTTCGCCGTTGCGCGCGTTCTGCTGCCCGCCGGCGCCGTGTTGGGCGCAGTCGTCGGCCTGGTATTCAGTGTGGGCGCAGGCATGATCGCTGCTGGCGTAACGGTCGCTCCGGTCGGCGTGATGGCGTTCATCGACGACCGACTCGTTGACCAGCAAGACCGGGACATATCCACGCTGCTGCGTTCGCTCGGGTCGATTGTCGGCGCCATCGGAACGACGGTCACGGAGGGCATGGAGCGCATCAACCAGCGCTCGCTGGCATCGTTGGAGCAGGGAGTCAAGCGGTTGCACGTGCGGCTGCGTTCCGGTATCCGGCCGGACCTGTGCTGGGATCGCTTTGTCGAAGAGACGGGCAGCGAGCTGGTCGACCGCTCGGTCGGCATCTTCTGGGACACGATGAAGCTAGGTGGCGATCCGGACGCGATCGGCTACCTCTCCTCGCTCTTCGCGTTGAAGATCTCGCTGCTGCGCGAGAACCGCAAGCTGGTGGCGCAGTCGTTCATGTATCTGATGGTGCCGCTGCACGCGGTGCTGATCGCGATCCTTCTCTTCGTGACTGAAGTTATGGTGATCTTTGGGCAACAGCTCAACAACATCAACTCGCAGCAGGTGGCCAACGTCGATCCGACGACGACGGGCGGGCTTGATGTGAACGTACTGGCGTTCGCATCGCCGAACATCGGTTTCATTCGGGGTTTCGCGCTCATCGTCACGATCGTCCTGACCATCGTCGATACATGGTCACCCCACGCGACTGCAGGCGGCCACCACCACAAGGTCTGGTTGTACGCAGCCGTCATGCTGGTGCTATCGGGCGTCACACTCGTCGCCGTGCCGCACATCGTCGGTGGGTTGTTCTCGAGCGTATCTGGCGGCATTACGAGCACGGCGGCGAACGGCACGGCCGGCGCCGCGCATTGAGTCTACGGAGGAACCATGAGTAACTGGCTAAAGAAACCCAACCGAAACGAGGAGCCTGTACGAGTGCGGCCGGACATCAACGACGTGCTACCGCCGTCCGTGAGGCAGCCGGAGGGAAATCGCTTCACACCGCTGGGCAGCGACGCGCCGGAAGACGTCGCCGATGCAGACCTCGCGTTCCTGACCACGCTCGCGAACGAGGTGGATCGCGCGACGGTGACGAAGTCGCTCGCAAAGCCAGCCGCTGCGCCATTGCGCGGCGCCAGTTCCCGCATCGATGACCTGCAGGTGTTTCGCGAAATGAAGGACGACGGCAAGGAGGCCACGCGCTTTGACCACAACTTGCGCGACGTAGACATGGCGGATCTGCTGGAAGAGCTGTCGGACGTACAGGCCGCGCTTCGGCAGCGAAGGGCGGCGTAGCCAGCATGTCTCCCTGGTCGAAGCGGATGCTCGTGGCCGCGATGCTCATCTGGAGCGTCCTGACCGTCGGCGCAGGTTGGTATGCGATGCATGGCAAGGGCGGCTCTGCGTCCGCCGCCAACAGATCGTCGGGCACAGCTGCGATCATCAACCGAGTGAAGAACGCCGACTCGGCTTCCGCTCAGTCAAGCAAGCGATCCGACCCAAACGCATCGCCACCGGCAAACTCGCCGGGAATCGCTGCGTTGACACCCGGTTCCACCACCGCCCCAAACGCAACATCTTCCGCGCCGAGCGCAAGCGACGCACCCCCGCGCCCTCCACGCTCCTTGCAGCCCATACCCGCACACGCGAGTACTGCGGGCTTCGGTGGCCGCGCCGGCTCATTGGATTCGGATGGGCCGCGTGCGGCGCCGCCGCGGCCGGTGTCGAAGGGCGTGATCGTGCTCGATCCCGGGCACGGGCGCGGCGATCCGGGCGCGGTACACCACCTCGCTGGCGGCTCGGGCGTCGACATCACAGAAGCCGACTCAAATCTTCGAAGCGCGGAGTTGTTGCGCGATGATTTGATCGCGCTGGGCTACGAGGTCTACCTGACGCGCGACGGCGAGGGTCAAGGCCCGGGCGCGCCGCTACCGCTACAGTTCATCACATCGGACCTCTACGCGCGCGTCGGCCTGGCGAAGGCGGTCGACGCGAATCTCTATCTTGCGATCCACGGCAACGGCGCGAGCGTGCCATTCCTGAGCGGACCGGAAACGTGGTACTGCGGCCGCCATCAGGAAGGCGCGGCGAACGAGAAGCTCGCGCGCCTCGTCCAGCAGGCGATGATGGACGCGCTGCACGAGTACGGCTACAACCCGCCCGACCGCGGCATCAAAGAGGATGCGCAGTCGCACCACTCCGGCGATTTCTGCCAGTTCGTGGTCACGCGCGAAACGCCGACGCCGGCGGCGCTGCTGGAGTTTCTCTTCCTCACGAACGACGGCGACGCAAAGGTGCTGCTGGACGACCGCGCCCACGTCCTCCTCGCCCAGCGCGTCGCGACCGCGCTCGATACGTTCATGAAAGAGCGGGCGCATCAGCCGTAAAGGGGAATCCCTCTGAACGCGCCCGCCAATACGCGCTACGCTACGAACATGGTGAAGATCGCCGTGCTCGGGAGTTTCAACATGGATCTCGTCATGCGGGCCGAACGGCGGCCCGAAGCCGGCGAGACGTTGCAAGGCGAGTTCGCGATGTTCCTCGGCGGCAAGGGCTTCAATCAGGCAATCGCCGCCCGCCGACTGGGCGCTGAGGTTGTCGTGGCAGGCCGTGTGGGTAATGACGACTTCGGCCGGCTGTTCCTCGCCGCGCTCGACCGCGAGGGAATCGACCGCCGCGCTGTCGTCGTCGATCCGATCGCTGGCACAGGCGTCGCCAGCATCATCGTAGAACCGGACGGCACGAACACGATCGTGCAAGCGCCGCGCGCGAACCGGAATGTGACGGCCCACGACATCGAGCGTGCCGCGACGATCTTCGTCGGTGCTCACGCAGCCATGATGCAGTTGGAGACGTCCGCGCTGGGCGTCATCTCGTTTGCCAGCGCTGCACGGCTCGCCGGTGCGCTGACCGTGCTCAACCCGGCTCCAGCGGCCATTGTCGGAGACGAACTCATGTCACTCATCGATGTTGTGGTGCCGAACGAGATTGAAGCCGAGGCACTCATCCACGCGAGCGTGTCCAGCACGGAGTCCGCGTTCGCGGCGGTCGACGCCCTGCGCGCACGAGGGCCAGAGACAGTCGTGATTACGCTTGGCGAACAGGGAGCCATCGGCTGTGCGCGCGACTCGCGTGTGCGCGCAGGGGCTTTGCAGGTCGAGGTCGTCGATACGGTTGGCGCTGGAGATGCATTCTGCGCCGCGCTCGTTGTTCGACTAGCGGAGGGCGCTGCTTTCGCTGACGCGATGCATTTCGCGGTTGCCGCCGGCGCCCTCGCCTGCACAAAACACGGCGCTGAACCGTCGATGCCGACGCGTGATGAAGTTGAAGCGCTGCTTCAGAAGGGATCCATGCCATGAACCGTGTTGATTTCGACAAGGACCACGAACGCCACATCCTGATCGCGCGGGAGGTGATTCGTAACGAGGCGCGCGCTCTCGAGGAGGCTGCGGCGGCCATCGGCTCCGACTTCGTCGCGGCGGTGGAAATGATGGTGCGGTGCACGGGGCAGATCGTCGTGTGCGGCGTCGGTAAGTCGGGACACATCGCCGCGAAGATCGCTTCGACGCTCTCGTCGACCGGCACGCCCGCGTCGTACCTGAGCGCGGCAGATGCGGTCCACGGCGATCTCGGCGGCATCCGCAAAGGCGACATCGTGCTCGCGATCTCGCACAGCGGAGAGAATCCGGAGTTGCTGTCGGTGTTGCCGTTGTTCAAGCAGTTCGATGTGCAGGTGATCGCAATCACCGACAACGTGCAGTCCACCCTTTCGCTCGTCTCGAACATCACGCTGCTTCCAGGACACACCGCCGGAGCAGATCCGATCGGGCTGGCGCCAACCGCAAGTGCCGTCGCGGCGCTCGCCATCGGCGACGCCCTCGCCCTGGCGATCGCGCAGCATCGGGGTTACACGGCCAAAGACTTCGAGCACCACCCTGGCGGCGCGATCGGCAAGTTGATGGAGTCGGTGTACAGCCCGAAGAACGCGGACAGTTAGGCGCTGGCCGTACCCTCCGCCGCCACTGATTCGTCACGTGCGTTGCGCAGCGGTGACAGCAGGATAATCACGGCGCCGGCGATCGCACAGAGCGCGCCTAGACCGAGCACGAAGCGTGCCCCCGCGTAGCTCGCGATGATGCCCGCAACGATCGATGCGATGAGCGTCGCGACCAAGCCGGCGAAGCGCTCCGCCGCACTCACGCGGCCGAGGACACCCTCAGGGGCGATCGCCTGGCGCATGCTGGTCTGGTTGATCGTGAATACCGTCCAGCCGGGGTCGCTGATGAACTGCTGCGCGATCAGCATCACGAGCGCAATCGACGTGATATTCGGTGCGCCCACGACGAGCAGCACTCCCGCGCCACCGAAGGTGAGCCCACCGATCATCGCTCGCCCTGCGCCGAAGCGGCGGGTGCACCAGCCTGTGATCGCCGCGCCGAACAGCGAGCTGAGCCCGCCAATACCGTAGATCAGTCCCTGCACGCCGGGTGAGAATCCCAGGTCGCGCGTCACGTACAGCACGAACACCGAGCCAAACACACCGCCTGCCGCTGATAGCGCGATGTGGCTACCGGCAATCACACGCAGGCGCGGCTCGTGCCACAGCGCGCGCATGCCTTCGGCGATCTCCGTGACTACGCTGCGCCGATCCTCGACGGGCGCCGGCGGCGGTTCCGCGGCCTTGATCGCGCGCAACGATGCCGCCGAGAACAGAAACGAGACCGCATCGACGCCCATCGCACCGGGTGCCGTCACCAACTGCACGAGCCAGCCCGCCGCGCTGAACGAGCCGAACTCCGCGACCGAGGCGCTGCCCGCCAGCTTGCTGTTGCCATCGATCAGATCCTCGGTGGCGATCAGTGTCGGCAGGTACGCCTGGTACGCAACATCGAAGAACGTCGTCAGGATCCCGGCAAGGAACGCGACGACGTAGATCTGCGCGATGTGCAACTCACCGAACGCCGCCGCCAGCGGCACGGATCCAATGATCACCGCACGGCCAAGATCGGCGGCGATCATCATCGGGCGTCGGCGGAGACGGTCGACCCAGACTCCGGCGAACAGCGTGAAGCAGATGCCGGCGAGGACGTCTGCGGATGTGATGAGCGCTACCTGAAACACCGGCGCCTTCAGGTAGACGATCGCCGTGAACGGCAGCGCGAGGCGCGTCGTCAGCGATCCGAAGACGGAGATCGTCTGTCCGGACCAGAGGCGAAGGAAGTCGGGATGGCGCCAGAGACCGGTGAATCGTTTGGACATCGCGCATTGTATCCGGGGGCTTGTGATCCACTAAGCGCACGAAGGGTTCGGGGAGCGCGGACCGATGAGTTGGCGCGGAGGCGCCGCGATGGTGCTGGGCGAACAAGGTCCTTCGCTTTGCTCAGAACGACAGACGTTACCCGCGGGACAAACGCTAGTTGCTCAACGCGCACTACCAAACGAACACACGCTGCTAGATGTTGTTGTCTTCGATGAATTGGAGGACAGCGGCGTTGAAGATGTCGGGCTGGAAGAGGTTGACGGCGTGGCCTGCGCCCTCGACAACGACTTTGCGGGCGCCGGGGATTTTTGCCGCCATGTAGTCGATGCCGCTCTGATAGCGCGCGTCATCGGCGCCCCAGACGAGGAGCGTTGGCACGGCGATCTGCTCGAGATGCTCCATTACCTTCGCGTCGCGCTGCGTGAGGATGCCGCGGCCGGCGAGCGCGAGTCCCAGTGCCGAGCGTTGGTACGCGCGCGTCGCGTCGATCTCGATGCCCTTGCCGAGACCGTCGAGGCCACGCTCTTCGAAGCGCTTTGCGTAGCCTGTCGAGAAGTCGTTCCAACCGGCTCGCGCGTCGTCCTTACGGTAGCCCGGGCCGGTGTTGCAGAGGACTAACGCGCGCACCATCTCCGGATGGGCGAGCTGGAATTCGAGTGAGATATACCCACCGAGAGAAAGGCCGCCGATCACCGCCTCCTTGATGCCGAGGTGCCGCAGCAGCGCCGCCATGTCTTCGACGGTGAGCTTTTCGGTGTAGTCGTCCTGCGACGGCGGGCTGTCGGTGCCGCCGTGGCCGCGCATGTCCCATGCGATGACCCGCAACTCGCGCCACGCTTCGAACTGCGGTTTCCACATCTGCAGCGTCGCTGCGTATGCGTGCGTGAGCAGCACGGGCGTGCCGTAGTGCGAACCGTGTTCCTCGTAGTTAATGTGGATGCCGTTTAGCTCGACGAGGGGCATGGTGACTCCGTTTCGGTGCAGCGTGCGCGATCGGACGATCGTCGCGCACTGGCGACGCTCGCGCAAACAGCCGCGGATCGTCGCTTCACGATTGGCGGTCGCCCGTCGACGTGGCGACTACAATGTCGGTGTGAACGACGACTTCGATTCCATCACCGAAAGCACTCCCCTGCTTGCGGAACTGCGCGCGCGCATCGCGGCGGATGGCCCGATGACGTTTCGCGCATTCATGGAGGCGGCTCTCTATCACCCGAGGTTCGGCTACTACACGACGTCGGCTGGCTCGATGGGGCGCGGCGGCGACTACGTGACGAGTCCGGAAGTGCATCCGGTGTTTGGCGCGCTGGTGGCGAAGCAGATCTTCGAGCTTTGGAACGTTATGTCGCGTCCGGCCCGATTCGACATCGTCGAGCACGGCGGCGGATCCGGACTGCTCGCGCGCGACATCCTGACATGGGTTTCGCGGCGCGAGCCAGCGTTCGCGGGCGCGCTGCGGTATCGAATCGTCGAAACGAGCCCTTCCCTTCGTGAAGTGCAGCAACGAACGCTCGCCGATGCCGGTCTCGCGGATCGCGTCGAATGGAGCACCACCGCCACGGTAGGCGTTACCGGCTGCGTTCTGTCGAACGAACTGATCGATGCGTTCCCGGTGCACCGCGTCGTGCGCGCGGGCGGCGTGCTGCGCGAGGTCTACGTGACGCTCGACGAGCACGGCCGCTTTGCGGACGAACTGCGTGCGCCGTCCGATCCGGCAATCGCGAGCTACTTCGATGACCTACAGTTGCTGCCGGGAGAGGGCTGCTTCGCGGAGGTCAATCTCGATGCGCCACGCTGGATCGCCGACGTGGCAGCGTCGCTCGATCGCGGCTACGTCCTCACGTTCGACTACGGCTACGAAGCCCCGGACCTGCACGCGCCGTGGCGACGCGATGGCACGCTGCTGTGCTTCTCGCGACAATCGGCGAGCAGCGATCCGTACCAGCGGGTGGGCAAGCAGGACATGACGGCGAGCGTCGACTTTACGACGCTGCGACGCTCCGGTGAGGCAGCTGGGCTGCGCACGCTTGGCATGACAGATCAATCCGACTTCTTGGTGCGGATGGGCATCGGCGACACGATCGCCAGCGTGGCGCAGGAGCGGCCCGGGGAGATGGAAGAGTACTTCGCGCGCCGTCGCGTCGTGATGGATCTCATCGATCCAGCGCGGCTGGGGCGGATCAAGGTGCTGCTGCAGGGCAAAGGCGTCGAGCTGGCTCCGCTCTTGGGCTTCGAAGGCGACCCGGCTTAGTCCGGGGGCAACGGCGCTCCGGATTCTCGAAGGAATTCCAGGTAGTCCATGCCGCCGGGCGAGTGGCCCCATACCGAAAGCAAAACGGCGAGTTCGGAGCGGTGCTGCACGCCGTGATAGAAGACCTGCGTGATGCTCTCGCCGAGCGCCATGCTCCCTTCGAATCCGTAGGCCTTCCACCACTGTTCGGAACGGTGCCATTCATCGTCCGTCAGCGCATCTGCGAACGAACGCAGCGATTCGTGCGACGCGGCGTAGGCCTTGCGCGCCTGCACCATCGTCTCCAGACGCGGCTCCACGAGCGCGCCGCCGATCCAATTCGTGTACCAGTAGCGCTGCGTGCCGAGCATATGCTCGAGCTGCGCGCGGAGTTGGCCGTACTGCTCGCCAGTGATGCCGTCGGCGGCGGTCAGGATGCGTTCGTCGGCCCAAATCGTGCAGGCGATCATCGAACGCGCGTGGTCAACAAGCGTCGTCATGGTTGGATCAATCCCGCTATAGGCGTCCGAGCATAAAGTAGACGAAGTCGATGTCGCCCGGCGAACGACCGAGTTGGCCCAGCAGCAGCCCGCACTCGGCGCGATGGTGTGTCCCGTGATTGCAGACGTGGGTCACGAGCTGCCAGAGCGGAATCGAAAACGGCGTGCCGCGCGAGTCGGTGTAGTCGATGTTCGCTGCGAATTCTGCGGCCGTGTGGCTCTCGACGAACGTCCGTAAGGCCGAGTGCGAGGCGGCGAATCCGGCTCGCATATCGGTTTCGTCCGCCGCCACGCGCACGCCCCATCGGCCCAGCCAGACGTTTTGCGCCCAAACGACGTGCTGCATCGTGCTCCGCATGCTCTCCTGACTGGCGCCGCAGCGCGCATCGAGCTGCTCGTCGGAGAGGCCGTCGAGCGCGTCCAGGAGAACGATGTTGGCACGGTCGTTGTACGCGACGAGGGCGCGCAATTGCGTCGCGATGTCCACGTCAGCCATGTCTGTTCACGTTTCCTCTCCACGATTGTCGCGAACCCCGCGCAGCGCTCTTATCGAAGCGTTCGCGACGCGAGGCGAGTCTGATGTGCCTCGATTCCGAATATAGCACGAGCGAAGCTTGCCTTCTTTCTCTGGTCGTGGGCCTTTACCCATTGCGTGGGCGTCCCGTGCTAGAATCTCGTACCATCCGCATCCGACCGCGAGGTCGTACACCGACAAGGACGCAACGGTGTCTCACCCGCCCCACATCGAATCCACCCACGTTACGTCGCCCGGCACGGT
Organism: Chloroflexota bacterium; assembly: GCA_025355835.1. GTDB lineage: Bacteria > Chloroflexota > Dehalococcoidia > DSTF01 > JACRBR01 > JANXYW01. The sequence continues at coordinate 5,851 of JANXYW010000161.1, read as the reverse complement.
GATCGCATGACTGGCGAAATCACGGTTCGCCACATCGATTTCGGTCGCGACGTCGGGCCGCTCATGTCGCTTCTCACTGGACGCGATCGGCTGCGCCTCGAACATTGCGAACCCGCCGTCCGTGCGGGCGATTGCTTCGTGTTCGTTGCCGATGAGGACGGGGCCGCCGTCGGCTGGGCTGTCGTGCACACGAACTACCGCGACGACCAGGACTGGTCGCCGCCCGACGAAGACACGAAGGCGTTCCAGCAAGGCGACAACGCATACCTGGAGAACATCGAGGTAACGGCGCGACAACGCAGCAATGGCGTCGGCCGGCTGCTGCTGGAGGCGGCGCAGAACGAGGCGAAGCGCCTGGGCAAGAAGCTGCTCTGGCTGCACACCAGCGAGAACAACGTGAAGGCGCATTCGCTCTTCGACCGCGAAGGATGGACGGTGGAGCGATCCGTGTATCCGCCCTGGAAGCCTACGTCCAAGACACGCGTGTACCGGAAGGTCCTGTAGCGATGCGCACGACGTTCATCCGCATCTTTGCCGTCGTCGCAATCGTTCAGTTCGTGACGACGCGCGCGATGGCGGGCCGCACGCTGGAAGAAGGACGCGCGGAGCGTCTGTGGATGATGTACCCGCTGAACGTCACGATGAACGCCATGACGTGGACACTCGTATTCGCCGCCGCAGCCCGCATGCGGCGGATGTTCCGCACATCGGCCGCAACCTAACAAAGTACCAACTGTTATCCTTGCTCTTCGTCGAAGCCGCAGCAGCAAGCGGAGGAGATGTCGTACCCATGACGATCGCCCGCACCGTCCGACATGTCGACGCGTTCACGACAACGCCACTCGAAGGCAACCCCGCCGCCGTCGTCGATGGCGGCGGCCTGACGACCGAAACGATGCAGCGCATCGCGCTCAACCAGCATCTGTCCGAGACGGTCTTTCTGCTGCCGCCGCAGTCGCCCGAGAACCACGCGCACATCCGCATCTTCACGCCTCGCACGGAGCTTCCGTTCGCCGGCCATCCGACCATCGCCGCGTCGCACACACTGATCAGCGAGGGCACGGTGCGGCTTGCGACGGGTGAATCTTTGCGGCTGGAGACGGGCGCGGGCGTGATCCTGGTAGAGGTATCGGGAGGTGACCCGCCGCTCTACACGATGACGCAAGCGTCGCCGCAGTTTCGGGCGAGTGAGATCAGCCGCGAAACAATCGCTGCAGGTCTCGGACTAGAGACGCGCGACATCCTGCTGGCCGAATGGGTCTCGACGGGCATCTTCTGGCTCCTGGCGCAGGTCGCATCGCTCGAAGCGATGGTGCGTGTCCACCCGGACATGGTGGTGCTGTTGAAGATTCCGCACGGCATCTCGATCTTCTGCATCGGCGCACAGACCGACGAAGCGGACATCCACGTGCGTTCATTCGCGCCGGAAGCGGGCGTGTTCGAGGATCCGGTTACGGGCAGCAGTAACGGTTGCATCGCCGCGCTCATCGCCAAGCATGGGCTGCTGCCGGTGCGCGACAGCGAGATTCGCTACGTCGCGGAACAGGGTCTCGAAATGGGGCAGCCGGGGCGCGTACACGCGCGCGTCACCGGAATGCCGAACGCGCTTGCCGTGCAGATCGGCGGCAACGCCGTCACGGTGCTGCGCGGCGAACTGCTGCTACCCGCCTGATGGTCATCGCAGCGATACTACTTGCCGCCGATGACGCCCGCATCGACGGAACGCTGCTGCCGCTCCTGCCGTTCGGCGACGACCAGACGTTGATCGAGTACCACATCGCGCAGCTGCAGGCGGCGGGCGTCGAGGTGATCGAAGTCGTGGCGGGCTGCGACGCAGAGCGCATCATCCCGCTCGTCGCGCAGAACGATGTCGAACCGATCGTCAACGAACGCTGGCGTGAAGGCGAAGCGGGATCGATTCGCGTCGGCGCAACGGCCGTGCCGCGCGATACGGAGGCGGCGATCGTCATCCGTATCGACGAGCCGCGTCCGGCTGAGGTCATGCGGCGCCTGCTGGACGAGCATCTCGAAAGCGGCGCGTTACTTACGCGCGCGTCGCACGGCGACAGCGCTGGCGCGCCGATCGTCGTCGGGCGTGCGGTGTTGGCGGAATTGCGTAACGTCGCGGACGCTGGGGGGCTGAATGCCACCGTGACGCGCCACATCTCCGAGATCGCGGACGTGGCGTTCGTAGAAGCCATCGTGCTGTTTCGGATCGAAGATGCGGCGATCTACGCGCGGGCGCTGGAGCAATTCCGTTAAGCAACGGGCTCCGGGAGCAGGCGCTGAAACAGTTCGTTGCTCAGCAGGCGGCCGCGCCGGGTCAGTCGCAGGTGGGTCGGCGTGCGTTCGAGCAGCGCGTAGCCGACGAACTCCCCTAGCACGGCGCCGTACACATCATCGACATCGCGGCCGTGACGTCGCGCGAACTCGCGAACATCGACGCCGTCGATCAGGCGCAAACCGAGGATCAGCGTGTCGGCCATCGACAGCTCCGGCGTCACCGTCTCGGCGCCGATGACGTGCGACATTGCGCCGCCACCGTTCCGCTGCGCCGCCACCGACTCATCGACCAGCTCGGCGTATCGATTCGGCAGCAGCACCGTCGAGAATCGCACGCCGTTGAGGAACGAATGCGCGCCCGCGCCGAGGCCGAGGTACTCGCGGTTCTGCCAGTAGACGAGGTTGTGCTTGCAACGATAGCCGGGGCGCGCCCAGTTCGAGATCTCGTAGTGCTCGTACCCGGCGCGAGCGAGCCGATCCTGCGTCCATTCGTAGTGGTCGGCCTGCACGTCGGGGTCGGGTGCCTTTACGCGGCCGCGCTCGACATCACGGGCGAGCGGCGTGCCGTCTTCGACAGTGAGCGCGTAGAGCGATAGATGCTCCGGGCCAAGCGCCAGCGCCGTCTCGAGATTGCGCTGCCATGCTTCGAGCGGCTGCTCCGACAGTCCGTAAATGAGGTCGAGGTTCACGTTGTCGAAGCCGGCGGCGCGTGCCGCGGCGTACGCGTCGCGAGCATCCGCAGCCGTGTGGATGCGGTCCAGCGTCACCAGTTCTTCGTCGTCGAACGACTGCACACCCATCGACAGCCGGTTGAAGCCGATATCGCGCAGCCCGCGAAGGTACTCCTCGCTGATGCTGCCGGGGTTCGCTTCGAGCGCGATTTCGGCGTCTGGCGCGATGCTGAACGTCGATCGCAAGCCCGTCAGGATCTTCTCCATCTCCACGACCGGATTGAGGCTGGGCGTGCCGCCACCGAAGAAGACCGTGTCGACGCTCCGACCGCCGACGGCTTCGCGCCAGAGCGCCGCGTCTTTCGTCAACGTGTCCGCGTACGACGGGATCATGTGCTCGTGCCCGGCGTACGAATTGAAGTCGCAGTAGCCGCATTTCGCGGTACAGAACGGAATGTGGAGATACAAGCCGATCGAGTCTGAGGTCACGTTCGATCGTATCGGACGCCTGCGCGCGACGCTACGGATGACCTCACGTAGCCGCCGCGAGCCACCCGACCGCCAGCGTTGCCGAAGCTAACGCGAGGGCCGAAAAGCCTAACCGCAGCGCGAATTCGTCTCGCCTCGCGACGAACGCGATGGCGCTTACCGCGAGCGCTGCGAGACCTATCGCCAGGGCGGGCGCGTAGAATCGCATCTCGTAGCCGATGAACGGCGCCAGCCCGACGCTCAACGCCAGCGCGCTCGCGAACGATGCCCAAGCCAGAAGCATCGAACGGCGCGCACCCAGCCGATGCGCGAGGCCGACGATTCCGTGCGCGACGTCGGCATCGATATCCGGAAGCGTGTTCGCGAGGTGTAGCGCGAGGCCGATCAGGCCGCCGAGCGGGAGCAGCCACCAGAGCACGGGCTGCCAGGCGCCCAGCGTCTGCCACACCCAGATCGGCATCGTCGGTATGGCGACCACGTACGGAATTGCGCTCAGTGCAGTGCGCTTCAGCCAGATGTCGTACGCGAGGCCGCACGACATCCCGAGCATCGCCAGCAAGAAGCTGCCGACGCCGAGCGTCGCGCCGAGCGCGGCGGCCGCGACGGCGAAGGCAACCGCGAGCGCCACCGCGGCAGGCGCGGCCACGAGTCCGGCCACGATCGGCTTCCACGGCTTCGATGCGGCATCGAGATCGCGGTCGAAGTAGTCGTTCGCGATGCCGATCGCGCATTGGGCGCAGAGCATCACCGCCAGCATGCGCGCCAGCACGGAGATATCCGGCACACCGCGAACGGCGACGAAGGCGAGTCCGGCGGTTGCAGCAACGTTGAGCAGCGTCGGAAACGGGTGCACGATGCGCAACGCGCGAACTGCCGCGGGCGTGCGTCGACCGCCGATGACCACAGCGGCCGGTCGGGGTGGCTCGGGCTGAACGATGAAGGGACGCGCCACGCCGGCCTCCTTGTTCACTCGATGATACTCCGACGGCGGAGAATCGGATTGCGACGCCGCGAAACAGCATCGAAATAGACGCACGGCTACGCGGCCCAAACTGGGGTCTTGACAGCCTAAGCGGATCCGCCATATCGTAGATCTAGCCCAATGAGGGCGCGTGCGTACATCTCTAGTAAGGGAGGTGCCACATGAACGACCGCATCCGCTGGGGTGTCTGGCAAGTTGACTGAGACGCCCTGTCTGTAATGGGCAGGGCGCGCCGACAAGGCAGGCTCCAATGATGCATGGCATACCGGGACGCCTCTTGAGCGCGATCCCAATGTTGCACGGGAATTCCCGTTTCGGCGCCTGCCGACACATGACGCCAGACAAAGTCGCAGGAGGCTTTCCCTTCCAGGAGAGCCTCTTTCGTTGCCCATGAACGACGACCCGCTGATCAGCCAATCGAACCTCTGGCTCGCCGACACGCTCTGGCGCCTGGGCGCTGTGCAATTCGGCGACTTCACCGTTGGCCGGACGACCGTCCACTCGCCGATCTACGTGAACCTGCGGCTGCTCATCGCACACCCGACGGCGCTGGCGCGCGCCGCGCACATCGTGCAAATGGAGCTACAGACGCTGCAGTCGATGCGCAACCCGCAGATCGATCCGTTCGATCTGGTGTGCGGCGTGCCGTTCGGCGGCCTCGTCGTCGGCGAAGCGTTTTCGCTGGCATCGAAGGTGCCGCTGATCTACCTGCATCCGCGCAAGGACGACCTGGACTCCGACGTCGAGGGCATCTATCACCCCAGCCAAACGGCGCTGATCATGGACGACCTGATCACCGGAGGCGGTAGCATCGTACTGACGGCGAATCGGCTGCGCGACGAGGGATTGTTCGTGCGCGACGCCGTGGTTCTCTTCGACCGGCAATCCGGCGGGCACATGAAGCTCGAAGCAGCGGGCATCCGGCTCGTTTCTGTGCTGACGCTCGAAGTGCTGCTCACGTATCTGCGATCGAGCGGCAAGATCGGCGAAGAGTGGCATCGCAAGAGCATGACGTTCTTCGAGGCAAACCGCGGCCGCGATCTCGACGACCGGTAGTCGTTGGAGACGCGTGCGCCTCGCCAATGTCATCCAGAGAGCTTGTGAGTTTATTCCGAAACTGAGTTCGATCGGTCGAATTTCGAATCTGTGACGCCACGCGAATCGCGCGGGATCGGTATTTCTTCACAAGCTCAGAGCGAAGCGAAGAATCTTGTTCGTTCGAGGCGATCGCTTCGGCGAAGCCTGCGAACATCCTCGCGCGCAACGAGCGTTCGGTCGCGTGAATCCGCGCGGGCTGAATGAGCCTGTCTCAGAACTCGATCCGCGGCGGACGAATGGGAGAACAAGTGAGAGTATTCATCGAGTATCGTCGCCGTCGGGGAACAACTTGCTCTGACGAGGACGGTGGAATCCGCTGATGGGATGA
>JANXYW010000103.1 GCA_025355835.1 Chloroflexota bacterium | reverse complement strand
GTGCCACTCGCTGCGCGTCACTCGAAATCACTACACTGGCTCGTGATTCGCTTCTGTCCACCTTCCGCTCTGCAAGCGCTTATCAATCAGTGTGGCGAGATCGCGCGCGCGGCCGGCGTCGACGCATACGTCGTCGGCGGGACGGTGCGGGATGTGTTGTTGGGGCGGGTGGCGCGTGATCTGGATCTGGCTGTTGATGGCGATGCGCTGGCGGTTGCTCGCCGCATTGCGGACGCGCTTGGCGGGCATTTCGTTGCGCTTGATGACGTGAACGTTGTGGCGCGCGTTGTGCTCGATGGCGGCGCGGTGCAATACGTCGATGTCGCGCGGTTTCAGGGCTCACTTGCGGACGATCTGCGGCGGCGCGATTTCACGATCGACGCGCTGGCAGTGCCGGTCGGTGGTGACCGCGTTGTCGATGTTGGAGGCGGTCTAGACGATCTCAGCGCGCGGATCGTGCGGATGAACGGCGCGGGTGTCTTCGACGCGGATCCGCTGCGATTGCTGCGCGGCGTTCGTATTGCGGCGGAGCTTGGGTTCGATCTTGAGCCGACGACGGAAGAGGCGATTCGGGAGCGCGCCGCTCGCGTGAACGAGGCGGCGGGCGAGCGGCGGCGCGACGAACTGGCGCGGATCTTCGCGCTGGACGACGCGTACGGCGGGCTGCTGCTGCTCGATCGGGTCGGGTTGCTCGATGTGCTGCTGCCGGAGTTGGCGGCGGGGCGGGGGATGTCGCAGCCGGACGACTTTCACGCGTACGACGTGTTCGAGCATGGGCTGCGCGCCGTTAAGGCGATGGATGTGATGCTGGCGAGGGCGCGTCCGACGGGCGACGCCGCCTGGATGTGGGACGAGGTCTGGCGTGCGTTCGGCTGGTGCGAATCGGAACTGCGTGCCTATTTGGCGGAGGAGATGAGCGAAGGGCGGAGCCGCGCCTCGGTGCTCAAGCTGGCGGCGTTGCTGCACGATGTCGCGAAGCCGCAGACGCGCGAGGTGCGCGACGAGCGCGTTCGATTCTTCGGTCACGCCGACATTGGTGCGGATATCGCGGCGCGCGTGATGCGGCGATTTCGGTTTTCGGCGCGGGAAGTTCGGTTCGTGGCGGTGCTGGTCGCGGAGCACTTGCGGCCAGTGCAGTTGGCGCAGGTGGGCGAAGTTCCCACGCGGCGCGCGCTGTATCGATTCCACCGCGATCTGGGGGATGCGGCGCGGGCGGTGCTGTTGTTGGCGCTGGCCGATGCGGCTGCGGCGCGCGGGCCGAGGATGACGTCCGAAGGCTGGGCTAGACACGTAGGGTATATGAACAGCCTGCTCGTGCGTTCCAATCAGGAGGAGGGTATAGTAGACCCGCCTCGGCTTTTGACGGGACGCGACATAATCGTGCGGTTTGGATTGCCGCCGGGGCCGGTAATTGGAAGGTTGCTGGAGGCGCTTCGCGAAGCGCAGGCGGCGGGCGAGGTCACGGAACTTGACGGCGCACTCGTGTTCGTCGAGGAGATGGTGCGAGAGGAGCCCGGAGGGGCGCAGGACGGAAGATGAACGCAGCTGAACTCGGTTTCATCGCGATCCTGTCGATCGTGGTGGCGTTTTACCTGATCGTCTTGCGGCCGCAGCAGCAGGAGCAAAGCCGGCAGCAGAAGGACATCAAGGACCTGCAGGTGGGTGACGAGGTGCTGACGACATCGGGATTTCTGGGAACTGTCAAGGATGTCGTCATCCCGGAGGCAGGGCCGGTACAGATCGTAGTTGATTTCGGCAATGGTGTTGTGATGAGCGCGCTTTCGACAGCGATTGCGCAGCGGGTAGCGGCAGGACAGACGATTTTCTCGCGGGAGCTCGCGAGTTCTGAAGAAAAGGGAAGCTGATGCGCAGGTGGTGGAACCGCTTATCGGTCTTGTTGATTTTCGCGGTCGCCGCTGGTGCGATCTACGCCGTCTGGCCCGACGAGCCGGATCGCTACTTGCCGGACTTCCTATCGCTGCCGAGCGGACGCGGTGTGCCGAGCACGGTGCTTGGCATCGACCTGCCATGCAAGTCGTCCGACAGCACAGCGACCAATCCGTCAAATGATTGTCGCGGCATGACCCTGGGGCTGGACTTGCAGGGAGGCTCGCGCATCCGGCTACAGGCTGATCTGAGTGGCTTGCAGGTCACCGATGCCGACCTCAGCGATGGTCTCGACGCGGCGAAGAGCATTGTGGAGCATCGCGTCAACCCGATCGGTGTGTCCGAGGCGCAGGTGCAGCGCTCCGGCAAGGACGGCCTGATCATCGAGCTGCCAGGCGTGGGCGCACAAGCAGCGCGCGATATTACGCGACCGGCCGTGCTGATGTTCTGTGAAGGACTACAGCCTGGCGGCCAGGCTGGCGGCTCCGGTACGCCCCTTGGCTTCGTTCCCGATGGTCGCGCGATCATCTACAAACCAGGCACGTGCCAGCCGGATATCGATGCGAGCGGGCAGGTAGCAATCAAGGCCGCGGACGGTACCGTCAGCCGCGTGACGCCACAGTTCTCTACGTCGGCGCCGCGCGACAGCATCGTGTGGGTGCCGGCCAAGGGCGAACTCAACGGCGCACCGACGATCATGACCGGTTCGTTTCTGAAGTCGAACGTCAGCGTGCAGTTCGGATCGCTCGGCGAGCCACTGCTCGTCTTCAACATGAACAGGGACGGCGAGAAGGTGTTTGGCTCGCTTAGTCAGCGGCTAGTCGGGCTGCCACTCGCCACATTCCTGGACGGCGAACCGGTGCGCGGCAAGGACGGGCAAATTATCGCGCCGACGATCAATAGCCAGATCACAAGCACGGGCCAGACGACAGGCCTCGCGTTGAACGACGCGAAGAAACTTAAGACGTTCCTCAACAACGGCGCATTTCCTATTCCGCTGAAGGTCGTGCAGCAGCAGGATGTGGACGCGACGCTGGGTGACAAGGCCGTGCTGCACTCGGTGCAAGCCGGCCTCGTTGCGATGCTGCTGATCATGGCGTTCATGACGCTGTACTATCGGCTGCCGGGAGTAATCGCCAGCCTGGCGCTGCTGGTGTACACGGCGATCGTGCTGGCGATCTTCAAAATCGGCATTCCGGGCTCGGGTCCGGTGACGCTCACGCTCGCAGGCATCGCGGCGTTCGTGCTGTCGGTGGGTATCGCCGTTGATGCGAACATCCTGATCTTCGAGCGAACGAAGGAAGAGCTGCGCAATGGCCGCAGCCTGGTACCGGCAGTCGAAGCCGGCTTCGCCCGCGCGTGGACGTCGATTCGCGACAGCAATATCTCGACGCTGATTACGTGCGGCATTCTCTACTGGATGGGCAACCAGTTCGCGTCGAGCCTGATCAAGGGATTCGCGCTGACGCTGGCGATCGGCGTGCTCGTCAGCTTGTTCTCGGCGATTACGGTGACGCGCTCGTTCTTGCGGCTCGCGATCGCGACGCCGCTGGCGCGGCCGCTGTGGCTATGGACGGACGACAGGCCGGACGAGGAAACGCCGATGTCGACGCGTGGCGTCGCCGGGATGGAGGCCGCCGATGCTTAATCTGGTGGCGAAGCGCAACTGGTTCTATCTGGTCTCTTTTTTGCTCGTGATACCAGGCGTCATCTCGCTTCTGATTCCGCCGCGGTTGCAGCCGGGCATCGAATTCACGTCCGGCACGACGTTTTCGTTCCGCTATGCCGACGCCGCGACGCAGGACCAAGTGAAAGCGCTCATCTCGAACCTTGGCCACTCCGAGGCGCGCGTGCAGCGGACGGGCGAGAACACGTTCCTCGTGCAGACGAACGAGATCGAAGGGTCGGCCACGACGCCGGCTGTTGGCCCCTCTCTGCCTTCCGACCGCGAGAACATCGAGGAAGGGCTGAGCAAGGAGCACGGTGGTTTCCTCGATACGCAAGGCAACGCGACGACGCAGTTCACCGAATTCTCGTCGGTGTCCGCCGCCGTGTCGACACAGATCGGCAAGAACACCGCCATCGCCGTCATCCTCGCGTCGCTGTTTATCGCCGGCTACATCACGTACGCCTTCCGCAACGTGCCGAACTCGCTGCGCTACGGTGTTTCGGCGATCGTCGCACTGCTACACGATGTGTTGCTGGTGGTCGGGGTGTTCTCGCTGCTCGGTAAATTCTTCAATGTCGAGGTGAATACGTTCTTCATCACGGGGTTGCTTACCGTGGTCGGATTCTCGGTGCACGACTCGATCGTGGTGTTCGACCGCATCCGCGAGAACGTCGCGCGCGGCGCCATCCGCAGTTTCCCGGACGCCGTGAACCACAGCCTGTTGCAGACGATGGGGCGCTCGTTCATGACGTCGCTCACCGTCATATTCGCGATTCTGTCGCTGCTGCTGTTGGGCGGTGGAAGTATTCGCGACTTCCTGCTGGTGTTGCTCATTGGTGTGTCGACCGGAACGTACAGCTCCGTGTTCATCGCCAGTATGTTCCTCGTGACGTGGCAGCAGGGCGACATTCCGCGCTACTGGCGCAAGATGCGCGGGCAGCAGGGGGCGGCGCGGCCGGTCGAAGCGGCCGTACCGGCCGAGTAGGTTCGAGGTTCTAGGTTTTAGGTTGTAGATGAAGAGGGCCCTTTGGGGCCCTTCTCTTCGTTCTGGGCGCTCGACGCTCGCGTCACCAGAGGGTGCGGTCGTCGCCGTTGCGGCGGGTGATGCGCAGGCGGTCGAGGTGTTCGAGGAGCGCCTGCGCGTACTTGCGGCTGGTACCGAAGAGATCGCGTGTTTGCGCGAGTGTGATCGCGCCGTGCTGCTCGATGTGCGCGCGCACTTGCGCGGTCATCGCGTCGAACGCGGCCGCCTCGAATACGATGCCGCTGCCGGTGTCGACAACGGCGCGCGTTTCGATGAGGTATGCGAGGAGGGTTGGATCGAGCGTTGCATCGTTGCCGCCGGGCGATGTCTTGAGTGACACGAGCCACTGGTCGATCTGGCCTTGCTGCGCGGCTGTCGGAGCGCGGCGAAAGTCGGCGAGCGCGGCCGTCGCGCCCGAGAGTCGTATGACGGGGATCTGCGCGGTCACGAGTGCGAATGTGGCCGCGTCGAGCCCGAGTCGGCTGCGGAGTTCCTCCTGAGGCATGCCTGTGCGTAGTGGATGCTCGCCGTGATACGCCGCGAGCGCCGACTCCGCCTCTGTCGCGATGGCGGAGAGTCGCGTGGGCAGCACTGCCCGCCGTGCATTGCCCTCGCCGAGCACAATGATGTCGCTGGTACGTGTGAGATCGTCGATGGCGGCGGCCGATTCGTCTGGCGAGCGGGCGATCTCGGACGCGATACGCGTTGCGGCGATGAATGGTGTACGGCCCACGGCGGCGAGTACGAGGTCGCGCGGCGACTCGGAGAGCAGCGCTTCGAGCGCTGCGATGACGGCGGCATCGCCGCGGCGGTGGCGCTTCGGCGCCGTATCGGCGATCACGCCGCCGGCGATCGTGTCGTTGGGCGTACGGAGGACGAATCGGTCGCCGCGCTCGACTGCGACGGGCGTTTCGAGCTTGATTTGTGCCCACGATATCTCGCCCGGGCGGAGATCTCCCGCCTCAAGCAGGCGGATCTGTGCGTTCGCCTCGTCGGCGTAGCAGTGGAACGTCACTTTCATGTTGTGCCGCACGGCGTGCGCCAGTCCGGCGACGGCGGTGAGACGCACATCGACGACGGTGGTCGCATGCAGCGTGTCCGGCGCGCCGAGTACGAGGCCGCGCCGCATGTCGGTCTTGTCGATGCCGGTGACGTTGACGGCTGCGCGCATGCCGGGAACCGCACGCTCGATCTTGTCGCGATGCGACTGCAGGCCGCGGATGCGGCCGCGGAGGTGGCCGGGCATCAGTTCGATCTCGCTGCCGACTGCGAGCTCGCCATCGATCAACGTGCCGGTGATGACTGTGCCGAAGCCGGCGATCGTGAAGACGCGATCGATGGGCAGGCGGGGTCGGCCGATGTTCCGTTTCGGCGATAGGCCGTCGATCGCGGCATCGAGTGCGGCGAGCAGCGTGTCGAGCCCGTCGCGCGTGAGCGATGAACATGCCACGACGGGCGAGCCTTCGAGCGCCGTGCCGTCGAGCAGCTCGACGATATCGTTCGCGACGAGCGCGGCCCAGTCGTCGTTGACGAGATCGCGCTTCGTCAGCGCGACGACGCCGCGGCGGACGCCGAGCAGATCGAGAATCGCGAGATGCTCGCGCGTTTGCGGCATCACGCCGTCGTCGGCCGCGACGACGAGCAGTGCCAGGTCGATGCCGCCGGCGCCGGCGAGCATGTTCTTGATGAAGTGCTCGTGTCCCGGCACGTCGATGATGCTGACGTTGCGCCCGCCCGGCAGCGTGAGCCACGCGAAGCCGAGGTCGATCGTCATGCCGCGCGCCTTCTCCTCGCGCAGGCGATCGGGATCGATGCCGGTCAGCGCCTCGACGAGGAGCGACTTCCCGTGATCGACGTGTCCGGCGGTGCCGATGACGAACATGGGGGTAGTTTGTAGTTTGTAGTCCGTAGTGGGTAGTGCCTCGCTTCGCGTTGGACTACGAACTACGAATGGCGGACTGTACACTCCCTCCCATGACGGGGTTTGTCTACGATCCGATGTTTCTCGAACATGAGACGGGCAAGCATCCGGAGAACGGCAACCGCATGCTCGCGACGATGGCGTTGCTTGAGGAGTGCGGCCTGCTCGCGAAGCTCACACGCATTGATGCGCGCGATGCGTCGGTTGCGGAACTGGCGCTGGTGCACGATCCGGCGTATGTCGCGGCGGTCGAGCGGGCCGCGCAGCAGGGCGGCGGCTGGGTGGATCCGGACACCCTGATCACGCCGCGATCGTACGACGTGGTGGCGCGCGTGGTCGGCGGGACGCTGGCGGCGCTGGACGCGATCATGCACGGCGATGTGGCGTCGGCGTTCTGCCTCGTGCGGCCGCCGGGGCATCATGCGACGCTGGATCAGGCGATGGGTTTCTGTTTGTTCAATCATGTCGCGATTGCGGCGGCCTACGCGCGCACGCGGTTCGGCCTCGAACGCGTCGCCATCGTGGACTTCGACGTGCATCATGGCAACGGCACGCAGGATGCGTTTTACGACGAACCCGGCGTGCTCTACGTTTCGACGCACGAGTATCCGTTCTACCCGGGAACCGGCGCTGCCCGCGAGATCGGCTCGGGCGCAGGGCGCGGCTACAACATCAACATCCCAATGCCGCACGGGTCTGGCGATGAGGCGTATCGACGCGCGTTCGAAGACGTCGTGTTGCCGGCGCTGCGCCGCTATCGGCCGCAATTGATCCTGGTGTCGGC
>JANXYW010000074.1 GCA_025355835.1 Chloroflexota bacterium | reverse complement strand
GATAGCTCTTTCGCCTTGTGCAATTCTTCGTCTGTCACGCCGTTCGCGCGCAGGCGGCTCAGCTCTTCGATCAGGGCCTTTGCGGCTTCGACCGCCTTCTTCGGATCGACGGCGGCGTAGACGGCGAAGGAGCCCGTGTCGAGATAGTGCGCGGCGTAGCTATGGACGTCGTAGCAGAGCGCGCGCTTTTCGCGCAGCTCCAAGAACAGCCGGCTGCTCATGCCTTCGCCGAGAATGACGCTGATCAGATCCAGCGCGAATCGATCGGGATCCTGGCTGGAGATAGCGTGAACAGCGATCTCGATGTGCGCCTGTTCAGTCTTCTTGTACTGCACCGCGATGCGCGGCTCGTGCTGGCCGTTGACGGCGGGGAACCAGTTCGACGGCTTGCCAGGCTTCCAGTCGCCGAGCGCGCTGCGCATGGCGGCGACGACTTCATCGTGCTCCACCGCACCGGCGACGGAGATGACGATGTTGTTTGGCACGTACTGCCGCTTGAGGTATGCCACCGTACCTTCGCGTGTCAGGCTGATGACGGACTCTTCGCTGCCGGCGACGTCGCGGCCGAGCGCCTGTCCGGGCCACATCGTGGCATCGAGCAGCACATCGACGAGCTGCGCAGGCGAGTCGCTGGTCGAGGCGATCTCCTCGATGACGACCTTGCGTTCCTTTTCGAGTTCTTCGTTGGCCATCAGCGGGTTACGGATCATGTCCGTGAGCACATCGGCGGCGCGGTCGAAGTGCATGCGGGCGACCTTGGCGTAGTACACGGTCAGCTCGCGGTCGGTGCCGGCGTTCATGACGCCGCCGACGCCCTCGATCAGTTCGGAGATTTCCTGCGGCGTGGGGCGCTTCGTCGTGCCCTTGAAGAGCAAGTGCTCGAGGAGGTGCGACATGCCCGCCTGCTCCGGGGTCTCGTAGCGGGAGCCAGCGCCCACGTAGATGCTGACGGCTACCGATCGCGTGCTGGGCATCGTCTCGGTGACGACGCGAAGCCCGTTATCGAGCGTGGTGCGGCGGTAGCCGTGGCCTTCCATCGTTCTCCTGTGTGTGTCTGGTGGGGGCAGCGTGCGACGGTTGAGTGTAGCGCGGGGGGTCGCCTCGCCACAGAGCGCCAGTCAAGGACGGGTTGGATTCACCGCAGAGCCGCAGAGAGCGCAGAGGTCGCGGGCGTTAGGTTCACCGCGAAGGCGCGAAGAGCGCGAAGGTTGTTGGGGGGTGCGAGGTTCACCACAGAGATCACGGAGGACACGGAGTAGGGCTTGGGGCAGGACGGAGATTCGTGCTTGCTGGCGGTTGCGCGGTGGTACGCGCGGCAAGGTCCTTCGCTTCGTTCGAGGACGACAGTGGTTGTAGGTCCTTCATCTCTCGGCGCTCTCCGCCGGGGAACCTGGCAAACCTTCGCGCTCTTCGCGCCTTCGCGGTGAACCTCCTGAACCTCCGTGTTCTCTGTGATCTCTGTGGTGAAACTTCCCCAAGACCCTCTCTGCGCTCGCTGCGGCTCTGCGGTGAATTCGAGGCGTAAACGAAAACGCCCACCGAAGTGGGCGTCTCAGGCAATGGGATTGCCTCGGCGGATCAGCAGGCGGCGTTGCCCTCAAAGATCATCGTGTACCAGATCTTGCCGTCAGGCGATTCCGCAACGCCGGTGCCGAAGCGTGTGTAGTGGCAGTTCATGATGTTCTCGAGGTGCGGCGGGCTGTTCTTCCACGCTGTGACCGCATGGTCAGCCGTCTCGCTCCAGTTCCAGTTGTTCCAGGCGATGTTCTCGCCAGCGAACGCGAACGGCACTCCCTGGCGATCCAGCACGCACGTGAACTCCTCCGGGCAGCCGCCGATCTTGTCGTGGCCGAAGTGGCCCGTGCGCGCCATGTCGTTGCTGCGTTCACGCGCAGCGTTGACGAGCGCGGCGTCGGGGTGGAGCGGCGGCAGGCCGGCCTTCGTGCGAATGGCGTTGATGCCAGCGTACGTCTTCATTTCGGCATCAACCTCGGCCGAGCAGCCCGTCAGGAGCGCCAGCGCGGCTAGAGCGAACGCCAGCATGGCCACCGTCGCGGCGAATCTGGGCTTGTGCAGCATCATGGCAGCGGTCAACGCTCCGGCTCCTCTCCGTTAAGAGAATCGGCAGCGTAGGGGAAATCTTGTGCGGTCTGGGTGATTCGGCCGAGGAGACGCAGGCGATCAGGCTGCGCGGTCAGACGCGTGGCTAGAAAGCGAGCGTGCTCGATGGTCCAGGCCAACTTGCAATCCTTGCTTGCCACGGGTTCGTCGTCCGGGACGTGGCCAATCGAGACGCCACACTGTGTGCGCGGCAACGATGGTCTGCTGAGACCGTCGAATCGAACAATTCAGTTTCAGCAGATTGCTGGACGGGGTGCCAGCTCGCCCTAACCCTACACCAGCGCCGGAAAGTTGCAAACCCCCGGATCGCCCGTTTCAACGCCGCTATGTTAAGTAGAGCTGCGATCGCCGCCCGCTGCGCAGCTTCGGCTTAGATACGGTGCTCAAGATTCCGCGAGAAATGTATCGAGGATCGCGTTGAAGGCCGCTGAACGCTCGAAATACACAGAGTGACCCGCCTCCGGTACGCGCTCGAATCGCGCATCGGGTACGTGCGACGCGGCGATCTCGACAAGACGTGGCGCGATTACGACGTCTTCTTCGCCGGCGATGAACAGTGTGGGTACGCGCAGCGCTGCGACATCATCGACGATCGGCGCGGGCAAGCCGCGCAGCGTTTCGGCGAGCGGGCGCTGTGGATTGAGCGCTGCGATCTCCTGGTAGAGGAAGTGCAGCGCAGGCTGTTCGCGGTACATGCGCTCGCCGGCGGCCGGATGCACCAGGCCGGGTTCGGCGCGGTCGCGCATCGCCTCGCGCCAGATGGCGTCGATCTCCGGCGAGCGCACGCCGCCGTGCGTGTCGCACATCATCAGCCGTTCGACGCGCGCTGGGTACTGCAACGCGAAGTTCAGGCATGTCCAGCCACCCATCGACTGCGCGACGAGCGTTGCGCGGTCGATGGCGAGATGATCGAGCAACGCGCGCAGATCCTCGACGAACGCCGCGCCGCCCGAGCCGGCTGCCGCATCGACGGACTGGCCGAAGCCACGGTGATCGAACACGACGCAGGTGTAGCGGTCACGGAAGTGCGGCACCTGCTGCCACCACGAGAGGTGGTTGCCGCCCGCGCCATGCGCGAAGACGATCGCAGGCGCGGCGCCCGGCTTGGGGCCGTGGGTTTCGTAGTAGATGCGGGTGCCCGCTGCGTCGGCGAATGGCATGGTGGCCTAAAAACGCGTGCGCGCGGCGCGCTTGCCGGATGCGAACGGCATCGGCGCCAGCCGCACGGCGCGGTGTTGATGGTTCGCTTCGTCGTGCGCGGAATCGTGCCGCGGGCGGCGGCCGATCGGTGTGTATTTGCGGGTTCGGTTGCCGGTGTAGATCTGTCGCGGCCGCGCGATCTTCTGCTCCGGATCGGTGATCATCTCGCGCCACTGCGCGATCCAACCCGCCGTGCGCGGGATGGCGAAGAGCACCGGAAACATCTCGACCGGGAAGCCGAGGGCCTGGTAGATGATGCCCGAGTAGAAGTCAACATTGGGGTAGAGCTTACGGGAGATGAAGTACTCGTCCTCCAGCGCGATGCGCTCCAGCTCCATCGCGATATCGATCAGCGGATTGCGTCCCGTCAGGTCGAAGACTTCCTCGGCGGTGCGCTTGATGATCTTCGCGCGCGGGTCGTAGTTCTTGTAGACCCGATGCCCGAACCCCATCAGGCGTCCCTCGCCGGCCTTGAACTTCTTGATGAACTCCGGAATGCGCTTCTTGTCGCCGATCTTCTCGAGCATCAGCAGTACTTCTTCGTTCGCGCCGCCGTGCAACGGGCCGTAAAGCGCGGCAGCCGCGGCGGCCGTGGCCGAGAACGGATCGGGGCGCGAACTGCCGACGGCGCGCATGGCGTTCGCGCTGCAGTTCTGCTCGTGGTCGGCGTGAAGGATGAAGAGCACTTCGATTGCCCGCTCCAGCACCGGGTCGGGCTTGTACTTCGCTTCGGACATCTTCCACAGCATGTTGAGGAAGTTGCCGGCGAACGACAGGTCGTTGTCCGGATAGACGAACGGCAGACCGCGGCTGTGGCGATACGCGAACGCGGCGATCGTCGGCATCTTGGCGATGAGCCGCCACGTCTGTAGCTCGCGCGACGCCGGATCGTCGATGTGCTTCGCGTCGGGGTAGTACGTCGAGAACGCGCCGACGGTGCCGATGAGCATGCCCATCGGGTGGGAGTCGTAGTTGAAGCCGTCGATGAACTTCTTGATGTTCTCGTGCACCATCGTCGAGTACTTGATGTCGCGCGTCCACTGGTCGAGCTGCGTCGCGTCGGGCAGTTCGCCATAGACGAGCAGGTACGCGGTTTCGAGGTACGTGCTCTTTTCGGCGAGCTGTTCGATGGGGTAACCGCGGTACTCGAGGATGCCCTTCTCGCCATCGATGTACGTGATGGCGCTGCGGCACGAGGCGGTGTTCGTGAACGCGGGGTCGTACGTCATCAACCCGAAGTCGTCGCTGTCGACGCGGATCTGGCGGAAGTCCATCGCCCGCACGGTGCCGTCGTTGATCGGAATGTCGTACGACTTGCCGGTGCGGTTGTCCGTGACGGTCAGCGATGCAGCCTTGACTGATGCGCCGTTCTTCGATGTAGGTGTCTTAGCGGCGGCACGCGACGCCGGCTTCGCTGCGGCTTTCTTCGAGCGGATCGGTGTGCGGGTCGCCATGATCGTGCTCCTGAGTTGTTGGTGTGGCGCGCCGTGGCCGGTTGCGCGTTCGCCGTGAGGATATCAGGAGCGTGCCGCCCGCGGTACGGCACCACAACCGGGTGCGTCAGGACTTGCGCGTGCGCACTTCCGCCCGGGGCAGTGCCGCCAGGACGATGCGGCCCGCCGCCAAAAGCGCCAGCAGGCCACCTGCCGTAAGCAGATGCGGCGTATTGAATGCGTCTGTGTGGCCGTGGACGTGACCGTGCGCGATGTGCAGGTAGTACTCGCCGTACACGCCTGTCACGAGCATGGCGGTGCCGACAACGGCAGCGATTGCGGCGACAGTTCGCTTCGCGTCGAACGGCCGCAGCCACGGCGCCCCGCTCTGGGCGAACACCGAAACAGTCATCAGGACGGCGCCGACGAGCACGATGTACAGGCCGTTGCCCATCGCGGGCACGTACAAGCCGGACGCGGGGTCATGCACGAAGGCGTCGAAGTTACGGATGTCGCGAAGCGCCATGAGGGCGATGGTGATGCCGGCGGGCACGCTCAGCAAGGTTAGTGACCGCGAAACGCCGCGTCGCGTCGCGAGTAGGGCGGCGAGCACGGACGCGGCGGCAAGTCCGATGAAGTACTTGCCGTGGCCGTCGACGCCGTTGCGGGAAATGAGCCCAGCGTAGAACGTTGCCCAGGTCGCGTATGAGCCGGCGATGACGGTCGCGGCGCCGGCGATGGCCAGGAGGTGGAATGCGTGCGCACTCCACCTCCCGATGTCGCGGCGGTCACTGGCGATCGGTCCGGTAGTCGAACCGAGCAACGATGGTGAAGTGGTGATATCGATGGCCATGTGACCGCCTCCTGGCGCTGCGTGCTTACCTGATCCCGAAGAACAGGACGATGTCGGAAGGCAGATCCTTCGTCGCATTGACGTCACTGGACTGGACGGAACGAAGCGCGTCGATCGATTTGCCCTGCTCCAGCTTGTCCCATGCGGCGCGCGTCTTCACGCCTACGACTACGACCTTCCAGGGCGTATCGGCTGCGCCGGAGAAGCCGGCTTCCTTCGTGTCGACGATGTGGCTGTGCGGTGGCAGCGGAATGACGTTGCCAAGACCGATCTTGCTCACGTCGAGTTCCTTCGGATGCGCGACGCAGTTGCCGGCGTCCGGGCAGTGGAACTTCAGCCCCGTCTTGTCATCGAACAGCGGGACGAGTACCCAGACCGAAGGGATCGGATCCTTCGTGCCGGGTGCGTTCGTGCCCGGGGCGCCCGCTTCGCACGGCGTCTTGTCGCAGAAGAACTCTTTGGTGTAGAAGACCGTCGCGACGTTGCCGCCGCCCCAGCCTGGCGTGGTGCCGAGTTCCTTCGTGGTTGCCGCCGTAGCGGCTGCTGCCGGTGTGGACTTTGCGGCCGACGTGGCGGCGGGGGCCGATGTCGGCGTCTTCTTGCTGTTGTTGTCGCTGCCGCACGCCGCCGCGAATACTCCGATCGCGGCGACGGCAATCACGCCGGCCGCGACTAAGCGGCCTCGTTTCCATGTGTGTTCGAACATCGTTTGCCTCTCTCCTTCTGTTGCAACTGGGCCGCAGACGCGTCTCGAGATTTGCGCCGGCCCGCCTGGTTTGGGGACTGTCCGTGGGTAGTTCGACTGTCGAGACGTTGGGGATCACCGATTTCGATCCATAACTGGCCCGAATGAGCGTTTGACAGACGCGGTCAGGCGGGCGGATACTGACCGAATGGTGGCAATATCACCACTGGGTGGTCAGGTACGGAAGCGCGTCGACCGGCGGCAGGCGATCGTCGACGCGGCGACGCAGCTGTTCGCGCGGCGCGGCTTCTCCGGCGTTTCGGTGCAGGAAATCGCCGACGCGGCCGGCACCCACAAGACGACAGTGCTGTACCACTTCGCGACGAAGGACGCGCTTCACGAGGCGGCGCTGGATGAGGCGCTCGACCGCGTCGTCGAAGTCACGCGCGAGTTCCTGGCGGGCGAGTTCAAGCGCGCACGCGTCGCGTTCCTCCTGGATCAGATGCACGCGTTCTATGCGGAACACCCGGCTGTGGCATGGCTGCTCCAGCGCGAGCTGATCGAGCCGGGCGGCAGCGAGGCGTACTTCGCGCGCTTCGTCGAGCCGATCTACAAGCCGGCGCTCGCGAGTCTCGAAGCGGCCAAGCGCGCAGGGCTGATCCGCGACATCGATGCGGCGTTCTTCATCCACGACACGCACATCACACTGATCGGGTACTTCTGTAACAAGGAATTGCTGGAGCGGCTTCGGCCGGGCGTTGATCCGTATTCTGTGGAGTCGCTGATCGCGCGACGGGAGTTTCTCGTCGACCGGATCTTTCGACAACTGACGCCGGACAAGCCGGCACGGCAGCGCCAACAGGCCAACGCGAAGAAAGGAGCATCGAAATGACAACGATGACGCGCACAGACGAAGAGCGGGCGTGGGAGACGCCGGCCGGGTACCGGTACGACATCCCGCCGTTCCCGAACTGCTGGTTCCAGGTGGCGTACAGCGACGAGTTGGAGCCGAATGCCGTGCTGCCGTTGCACTATTTCGGCAAAGAACTGGTGCTGTTCCGCGGCGACGACGGCAAGGCGCGCGTGCTCGATGCGTTTTGCCCGCACTTGGGCGCGCATTTGGGCTACGGAGGACGGGTGCAGGAGAACACGATCCGCTGCCCGTTCCACGCCTGGCGCTTCGACGGCGAGGGGCGCTGCGTGGACGTGCCGTACGCGCAGAAGATTCCGACGCTGGCAAAGCTGGACGCGTGGACGGTGTCCGAAGCGAACGGCCTGATCATGGTCTGGCACCACATGGAGGGCCGACCGCCCGCGTTTGAGTTACCGATCCTGCCGGAGTACGGCGACCCGGGCTGGACGCCCTACGTGCGCAAGCGCTGGAAGATTCGCACGCACAACCAGGAGATGGCGGAGAACGCTGTCGACTCAGCGCACTTCAAGTACGTACACGGCACGCCCGAGCAACCGAACACGCGAGCCGAGATCGACGGACATATTCTGCGCGCGCGTTCGCCTCTGAACTACGTGACGCCGCAGGGTACGGTCGAAGGCGGCATCTCGTCGGAGTCGTACGGCTTCGGGTTCGGCACGACGCGCTTCACCGGCATCGTCGAGACGCTGCTCGTCAGCTCGGTGACGCCGATCGATGGCGAGTACGTCGACACGCGCTTCTC
>JANXYW010000053.1 GCA_025355835.1 Chloroflexota bacterium | reverse complement strand
CCCGTCCAACAGCCGAGGGCGGCTGTCCTACATCGCGGTCGCAGCGGCTGTTCTGTGTGCGGCGCTCGTCGTTCGATCGGCGAGATCCTTCGCGTTGCTCAGGATGACGTTGGACGACGCGCAGGATGATATTCGCGCGTCACCGCAGAGTGGCGCAGCCGTCCTCGGCTGTGGGTGCTCTGTTCGTGACGAGCATCAGGCAACATTTTAGCATCATCCACAACCTTGAGTATCCGCCGCTGCGAGCAACTGCCGCGCCTTGGCCATCATCCGCTGCTCGTCCTTGAACGCGAGCATCGATTCCGCTTCGTCGACCTCCACCCACCGCGCTTCGATCACTTCGTCGTCGTGATCGTCCGTCGCGCCGCCGAGGTAGAGCAGCAGGAACATGTGCACGCGCTTGTGTACGCGCACCGGCTCGGGATCGTACGTCGAGACGTACTGGTACTCGATATCGCCCAGCGGCCCGACGATCTCGGCATCGATGCCCGTTTCCTCGCGCACTTCGCGTACGGCGGTCTGCTCGGGCGATTCGCCTTCGTCGATCCACCCCTTCGGCAGTTGCCAACGGCGTTCGTGCGTGAGGATCAGCACCACGTCGAACCCGCCACCATCGCGGAGGCGGAACACGACGCCACCGGCCGAGACTTCATTTCTCGTCTTCACAAGCCAACCAATATCCGTTATCGCGAGCATTGCACGAGGCCGATGACCCTATCGCCAGATCCGGCGTCGTCTTGAACTTCATCCGCTCGTCGCATGTCCGCCGTAAGAGCTTCACCGGCACGCGCAGCGACTTCGTTCCAGCCATCGTTCCTCCTGGGATCGAAACCATCCTACATGAGCCGTTCGCGGCGGGCATCCGCGCACGCAAGGCGGCACGGCGAAAGCGCGCCGCTTCGTTTCGGAGCGATCATCTACCATGCCCGCGGGCGGACGCGAAGGAGCAGACGTGGGCAAAGATCATCCGGCGGCTGGTGCGATCGAGCCATCGCCGGCTTTCCGCGCCCGAATCGCCGCCGGGTTGAACTCGCGCGCAAACGGCCTTGCGCGGGCCGCCAGCAGTGCGCGCGTCGATCTCGCGATCATCGCCGCGATCACGCTGCTCGCTGCCGTCCTGCGCATCTGGCACCTCGGAACGATGCCGCTGGGCCTGCACGGCGACGAAGCCTGGACGGGGCTGGACGCGCGCCGTGTGCTCCATGAAGGCTGGATTGGGCCGTACGTGCTCAGCGCGGTCGGGCAGCCGACGGGGCCGCTCTACTTCACTGCGCTGCTCTTCAAGTTCCTGCCGCAGACGACGTTCACGCTGCGCCTATCGATGGCGCTGTTCGGCATCGCGACGATTCCGCTGGCGTACGCCGCATTCGCAACGATGTTCAACCGCACGATCGCCGCGTTCGCGGCGCTGCTTTTGACGCTGATGATGTGGCACCTGCATCTCAGCCGCACCGGCTTCATGGTCGTCGCGTGGCCGTTCGTCGAGATGGCGGTGCTGCTTGCGCTGTGGCACGCGATGCGCCTGCGGAGCGCGGCGCTATTCGTGGTTGCGGGCCTGCTGACGGGGCTCGGCATGTATACGTACAACGCGTTCTACCTGTTCGTTCCCGCGCCATTCATCGCGATGCTGTGGACGTACGCGTCTCACCGCATGCGGCCGTGGCGATGGCGCACCGTGCTGCACGTTGCCGCCTTCGCCGTCGTCGCGTTCGCGATGTCGATTCCGCTGTTGCTGTACATCGCCCACAACACGAACGGCTATCGCTTTCACCAGAAACTCGTCAGCCTCTCGAACTCCGATCGCTGGAAGAACGCCGACGGCGTCGGCGAGCACGCGCATCTGATCTGGCGCCGCGGCGTCGAGTGGCAGGATGGCCTGATCAACGGCGACCGCACCGACTTCGGCGATGGCACGGCGACGCGGGGCCGGCCCCCGCTGGGGCGGTTGCTGTTCGCGGGCGCGCTCATCGGTCTCGCCGTCGCAATCTGGAATTGGCGCAAGGCCGAGTACGCCGTGACGCTCGCGTCGACCGCGCTGATCTCGCTGGGCGCGCTGCTCACGATCGGCGATGGCCTGTTTCGGCGCACGCTGGGCATCGCGCCGTTCGTCGCCTTGCTGGCCGCGTTACCGCTGGCGTGGATGTGGGATGGCATGCTGCACTTATCCGGCCGCGCGCGCTACGGGGCGCTCATCGTACTCGCGCTGCCCGCGTACCTCGGCGCGACGACGGTGAACCAGTACTTCAACGGACTGTCCGACGATCCGTCGTTTCGCGTCGTCTATCCGTACCAGATGGACGCAGCGTCGCACTACATCGCGGGATTGCCGCGCGGCACAACGATCTACTTCTTCAGCGGCCTCTGGAGCTTTGACTACGAAACGAGGCGCTTCATCGCGCCGAACGCCATTGGCGTCGATCGCTCGCGCGAGTTTCGCTACCGATCGCGCGTCGTCACCGACGAACCGCTCGACTTCGGTGTGCGCACGACCGGCAACACCGCCATCATGCTACTTGCGCCATACCTCGACGACATCGGAGAAGTCGAAGCTCTGTATCCCGGCGGCACCGTCACGGAAGAGACGAAAGGGAGCGAGATCCTGTTCCGCGCCTACGTGCTGTCGCGATAGTTCGTCGCTGTCCCGATCGACAGCACTTAGGCGTCGACGATCGGCGCGCCCGGCGCTGCGTCGGCGCTCTTCGCGTGGCTACGTATCGTGGTCGCGACGGAGCGCGCGGCCCGTCTTCGGCAGCGTGAACGCGAACATGGTGCCGCCAAATGCCCGCGCTTCGACGCGAATCTCGCCGCCGTGTGCACGTACGATCTCGCGCGAGATCGCGAGGCCTAGCCCCGCGCCGCTTCCCGCCGTTTCGTTTTTGCTGCGATAGAAGCGATCGAACACATGCGGCAGATCTTCACGCGCAATCCCCGCACCGTCGTCCGACACGTAGAGTTCAACGAATCCGCCGTTCGTCTCGTTGGCCCCCACGGTGACCGTGCCGCCCTTCGTCGAGTGGCGGAACGCGTTCTCGATCAGGTTGCCCAACACCTGTTCGACGCGATCGAAGTCCGCGACGACCACGGCGTCCGCATCTCCCTTCACCTCGAAGCCGATGCCCGATTCGTCGGCGCGCATCATGAATACGTCGCTCACGTGCGAGAGCAGTTCCGAGATGCGCACATCCGCTAGGTCCATCCGCTGCTGGCCGGACTCGATGCGCGACAGGTCGAGTAGTTCGCCCACGAGATGGAGCAGCCGCCGCGACTCGACATCGATGACGCGTGCCGCGCGGGCGCGCTCTTCCGGCGTGTCGAGCGTGCCGTCGTGCATCGCCTGCGAGAAGCCGCGGATCGATGTCAGCGGCGTCTTCAGTTCGTGCGAGACGTTCGCGAGGAACTCGCGCAGCGCCCGCTGCGACGCCTGCACGGAGTCCGCCATCGCATTCACGTCCGTCGCTAGCGCTTGCACTTCGCTGGGCCCGGAGACGGGCACACGCTGCCTATAATCGCCACGCGCGACGGCGCGGATGCCGCTGGTCACCTTGCCCATCGGTCGATAGAGCGACGCCCACAGCACGAGGCCGACGATCAGCGCCGCCGCCAGTCCGATGAGGCCGGCGAGAAACAGACGCTGGCGAAAGTCCTTGTACACGTTCGGTCCTGCCGATTGCGGCAGCGCCACGACGATCGCGGCGATGCCGGCCTGCTGTAACCGCACGGCCGCGGGCATCGGCACCGTGACGTACAACAACGATTGCCCGTCGACGGTCTTGTGCTTGCCCTCGGGCAGTTGCGCGAAGTTCGGCCCCTTCGCCGGCGGTGGCGGCACGTCGAAGTGCTCGGTCAGCAGGCTGTCGCTGGTGATCGCTTCCGGGATGACGTTGCCTTTGCCGTCGAGCAGCAGCACGATGACGCCGGTGTCCTGATGCTGCAGCCGCAGATACTCGATGAGATCCGCGCGCAGTCGCGCGCCGCCGCGCACCGTACCCGTGCCTGCCGGGTTGAGCGTGAGGTTGTAGTAGATCGGCGACGCGATCTGGCGCAGCGTCCCCGCCGTGAGCTTCTCCTGATAGCCACCGAGCCGCGCGTACAGTCCGATACCGGCCGCACCCAGCGTGATGAGCACGATCACGACGAACGAGGCGATGATCCGGAAGCGCAGGCTCTTGAACACAGGCTAGTCCATGCTTTCGGCGTTCTCGACGAGTTTGTAACCGACGCCGCGCACCGTCGCGATGCCCAGGCCGGTGCCTGCGAGCTTCGCGCGCACATGCTGGACGTGCACGTCGACGGTGCGCGTCTCGCCGTAGAAGTTGTAGCCCCACACGCGATCAAGCAACTGCTCGCGTGTCAGGACGATGCCCGCGTTCTCGGCCAGCGTCGCAAGCAGATCGAACTCCTTCGTCCGCAGCGTCAGCTCCTGTCCGGCCGCCGTTACTTCGCGCCGCTGCTTGTCGATGCGCAGCGCCGCGACCTGGATCACACCTGTCGTCGATGGCGCAGCACCCGCTTCCGCGCGTCGCAAGATCGCTTTGACGCGCGCGACCAGTTCGCGCGGATTGAAGGGCTTCGTCAGATAGTCGTCCGCGCCTATCTCCAGCCCGACAATCTTGTCCACGTCTTCGTCGCGCGCCGTCAGCATGATGATCGGGACGTTGCTGGTCGTGCGGACTTCCTTGCAGACATCGAAGCCGCTCATCCCGGGCAGCATCAGGTCGAGTACCACCAGGCTCGGGTTCACACTGCGGATCGTCGTCACGGCGCTGATGCCATCGACTGCGCACGTGACGTCGAATCCTTCCTTCATCAGGTACAGCGACGCCAACTCGCGAATGTGCTCGTCGTCATCGACCACGACCACCTTCACGCCAGTGCTCGTGTTGGGCGCGGTAGCGGGGGTGGCGGCGGTGTGCTTCGTCGTGGCGGGCATCATCGATCCTCTCGTAGTTCGCTCCCGCAAGTATCGTCCCAGGAAGCCCTCGCTAGGCGCGGTTGCCGGGTGTAAAACTCGATAAATGTCGGCGATCTGAGCAAGGGAGGGCGCCCGGCGGGCGTCCTCCCCTGGCTTGCCGATTGCTGGCTATGCCTACGGCGTGATCGATGCGAACGCGCCGTCTGGCGTCCACTCGAACGGCCCGCGGCCGTTGGCTGTAAACGTGCCTTCGCCCTTAAGGAACGCCCAACCACGTCCCGCCACGTGCAGGTCGATGTCGTGGCCGACGACGATCACGGCGACGTCGGTGCCGACGATGTGCACGTTGCCGCGGATACCGAAGTAGGCCTTGAACCCGCGCCATTCGCCCGTCCCGCCGAAGCCGTCCACATCCACGCGTGCGTCGCCGTTGTTGTCTTTCACCAGCAAGATGCCTTCGTCCGCTGTGGCGTGATAGTCCATCAGCCCCTTCACGGCCGCGACACCCGTACCGTGCGCGTCCAGCACGCCCGACCCGTGCAGCACGACGCTGGGGATGCGCGCGGTCGGCGTCGGCTCCGCCGCCGACGCGACGGGCGCCAGCGCCGAAAACGCCATGCTGACCACCGCCAGAACTGCCGCTGCGATTCCGATCTTCTTGAACATATCCGTGCCTCCTCTGTCCTATGCGCCCCGCCTGCGGGAGCGTCCTGTACATGTCTTGTGCTGCTACTATCGTGCAGCGGCGCGGTTCCGTTGTTAACCGCGGGCGGACGCACGGGAAACTCTGTGTAAAGGCTGTGTAACGCAGATTCCGGCCAGAGCGCCCCGCCATTCATGGGGTGCAGGCGGAAGCGCGGGAAACTACTGATAGCGGCCAGCAAGCGCGCGCGTCAAAATCGCCGCACTATGGAACAACAACAGCCCGAACGAGCCGAATCCGAGACCTCAGTCGTGTCCACGAACGTCGTCGAGCTGAGGAAGCTAGTCGATGATCGCGACGCGACGATCCGTCTGCTTAACGAGGCGTTGTGCCGCGCTCTCGACGAACTGGATCGCGCGGCGGAAGCCGCATAGCTACGGCTCGGCGACGAACTTGCCTCCGGCCACGCGATAGATGACGAGTCCGGCGTCTCTCGCAGCCTCGCCGCTGCGGTTGCCGTGCTCGTCGAATCGAATCGACCCCGTGAGTCCATCGATGCTGTTCGCACGCATCGCGTCGGCCAATTGCACCCGATTGATCACCAACACGCCGTCCGCGCCCTCGGTCGCTACCGCATCGATCGCGCGAAGTAACGCCGTCGCGGCGTCGTACGCTTGCAACACGAACGGCGTGCCAGGTGCGCGTTGATACGCATCGCGAAACTTCGCGACGAACGTGGCGTCGGGCGTCGGGCCACCCGTCGCGACTGCGCCATCAGTCGCGCCGGTCTTGTCCGCGCCGATGAAGTCGCGCTGGTTCATCACGCCGTCCGGAACGACGAAGGCGCCGTTGTAGTCGCCCTTGCGAAGCGCCTGGATGACGAGCAACCCCTCCGGGTTCAGTCCCTCGAACACGGTGATGTCCGGACTCGCGCTCTTCACCTTCCGCGCCAACGCTGTGAAGTCCGTCGTCCCGCGTTCGATTCGCTCGCGTGACACGATCGTGCCGCCGGCCTCTTGGAACGCTATGGCGAACGCATCGGCTAGCGTCTTCCCGTACGGCTCCGCATCATCGACAAGCACGGCCGTCGTGGCATGCAGCTGCTCGCGCGCGTACGTCGCTTGGACGCGCGCCTGCGTATCGTCGAGCCATGCCGTGCGAAAGAAGAAGCGCTCGTCTTGCTCCGAGAGGTCCGCGCGTGTCGCGGATGGGACGATGTGTACGACGTGTGCGGCCTCGTACACGCTGCCGGCCGCTTGCGCGCCCGTCGTGCACATCGGGCCGACAACGCCCACGACCGCCGCATCGCCCGCGAGCGAATGCGCGACGGCGACGGCTTTCTCGGCGTCGCTGCAGCGGTCGTCCATGCGAAGCACAACCGCGGCTCGACCCTTGATTGCGCCGTGGTCCTTGGCGGCCAGCGCGACGGCGTCCGCCAGATCGGCGCCCAGACTCTGCTGCTCGCCGCTCAGCGCCGCCGACACGCCTATCTTGAGTTGCTTGCCCTTCGGGATCTCGATCGAGGCCGATGGCTCCGCAGGCGCCGTAGGAGTCGCGCGCTTCGTGCTCGAACCGCCCCCGCACGCTGCCAGAGCTGCGCCGATGCACAGCGCGCTCGCCCACAAGCTCCACAATCGCCCCATGCAAACCCCTCTGCCCTCACCGCGCGCGTAGCACGCGGCCCGGCGTATTATGTCGGCGGATGCACGCCGCCGCCACTTGACGTTCACCGTGGAGTCACAACATGCCGATCGAGAAAGCATTCGCCATTCACGCCGACGCGCGCGACATCTACGCCGCGATCGAGCGGGATCTCGGCGACGCCGCGGAACACGCAGGCGATATGTTCGAGATCGTCCGCCGCGATCCGCCGCGATCGCTCGAACTGCGGGTGACGATCGGCGGCGTTCCGTGCTGGCTCACGTACCTGCTGGAAGAGAAGCCTGATCACACGGAAGTGGCGGCGCGCCTGACGCCGTTCGGCTGGAAATACACCTTCTTCCGCATCATGACGTTCGGCATGCGCGACCAAGGCTACGAAATAGCACTCGTCGAGGCGCTCGCAAATCTCAAAGCAGAGGTAGAGGGCACCGAGATCGAAGTTCTCGAAGAAGACGACAGCATTCCATCAATCGACTCCCCCTCTCCACAGCGTGGAGAGGGGGCTGGGGGGTGAGGTGCCCGACCCGCTCACAGCAGTCGCGTTCTCGCGAACACTAGCCACTAGCCACTACTCGCCGCCGCCCGCCCGTTTCGCCAACTCCATGAGCACGTACGGATTTCGCTGCCGCTCGTGACCGATTGTCGTTTGATCCATGTGGCCCGGCAGCACGATCGTCTCGTCAGGCAGCACCAGCAGCCGCTCGACGATGCTTGCCATCTCTTCGTCGTAGTCGCCGCCCGGCAGATCCGTGCGCCCGATCGAGCCCTGGAACAACGTGTCGCCCGCAAAGACGATGCCGTTCGCGTAAAAGCAGACGCTGCCGCGCGTGTGTCCCGGTGTGTGGAACACCGTCAGCTTCAGCCCGTCGACATCGATCTCGTCGTTGTCGGCGAGAAACGCGTCGGGTTCGGGCGGATTCGCGACGTCGATCCCCCAACCCTTCGCTATCGTCGCCGTATTCCGCGCCATCTCGAGGTCGCCGGGGTGCAGGAGGAATTTCGCGCCCGTGGCCTCGCGGATGGCCCCAACGCCAAGGATGTGATCGATGTGGGCATGCGAGTTGGCGATGTACTTGATGCGCACGCCCATGTCGCGCGCAATCGCCAGCACCTCGTCTGGCTGTCCGCCGGGGTCGACGCAGATCGCCTCGCCCGTCCGCCGGTTGCCGATTAGCCAGCAATTCTCCTGGAATGACGCGATGACGACCTTGCGGAGGATAATCTCGTTTACGGGGTCTTGATCAGCCATACCTCGAATATACGGAGTTCTGCCCCGCCGGGCGAGGAACTTTCGCGTGGCTGTGTACGTAGTGTTACGTACTCGTTGCTCTTAAGCCGCCACTGGATCG
>JANXYW010000045.1 GCA_025355835.1 Chloroflexota bacterium | reverse complement strand
GATGTTCTTCGCCGACGATCCGGCGAACACGGGGCAGACGATGCCAGAGGCGATGCCCTTCTTGAGCGCGCCCGTCAGTTCAGCTTCGGTCAGCTCTTCGCCTTCCAGGTACTTCGCGAGCAGGTCGTCGTCCGCCTCGGCAACGGCCTCGACGAGCTGCTCGCGTGCGGCCGCGACGGCGCTCGCCATGTCCGCAGGTACGTCGCCGGGCGTGCCCTTGTCGCCCATATACGCTCTCTGCTCGATGAGATTGACGACACCCGTGAACGTGTCCTGCGCGCCGATCGGCAGCGCGAGCGGAGCGACCTTCTTGCCGTAGCGCGCCTGGAGCTGCGATAGCGCCTGTTCGAAGTTCGCGTTCTCGCGATCCATGCGGTTGATGAAGACGATGCGCGGAAGCTTGGCGCAGTCGGCGTTCGCCCACGCCATCTCGGTGCCAACTTGCACACCGGAGACGGCATCGACGACGACGACGCCGATGTCGGCGGCGCGGATGCCGCTCTTCACTTCCCCGACGAAATCGGCGTAACCCGGCGTATCGATGATGTTGATCTTGTGGTTGGCCCATTCGCACGGGACGAGCGCCAGGCTGAGGCTGATTTTGCGTTTGACTTCGTCGGGCTCGAAGTCGGAGGCGGTGGTGCCGTCGTCGACTCGTCCCAGTCGGGAGCAGCCGCCGGAGGAGAAGAGCGCCGCCTCGGCCAGCGAGGTTTTTCCTGTGCCGCCGTGCCCGAGGAGAACGACATTCCGGATCTGTTCAGTCCTGTACTCTTTCATCTCGCTTCGCGCTCCTAGCTTTGATGCTGTCGTTGAGCCCGATGACGTGTTTTCGCGGGGATGGGACAGGATCATACTCGATCGCAGGGCGTTTTGGGAGAAGGGACGGATGGAAGCCCTCACCCGGCCCTTTGGGCCACCCTCTCCCTCCGGGGGAGAGGGACGGATGGGGGCCCTCACCCGGCCCTTTGGGCCACCCTCTCCCACTAGGGGAGAGGGACGGTTGATGCGGCGTTAGAGTTCGTTATGTTTTGCGATTTGAATCTGGATGTGTTCTTGTTTTGCAGAATCGTGTGTTTTAGCCGGGCGATGATGACGCTCATTTAGCCGCCGGGGAGGCCGACGGCGTGGATGCGGTGGAGCGGAATTGGGGTGCCGGAGCGGCGGCTTTGCATGGCTTCGAGCTGGCCAAGCGCCTGATAGAACATGCGGTTGAGCGCGGTCTCGTGGCGGATGATGTTTTCGAGCGAAGCGGCATCCGGAAACAGGCGTTCGTGGCGCATGCGGTCGAGCTCGGCGCCCATGCGGGCGACGGCGAGCTGGTGGCCGTCGACGACGAGATGGGCCCGACGGATCGCCACGATCAGGACGGCGCCGAAGTCTTCGTCGTCGCGGACGGCAAGCGCCTTGAAGACGGCCACGAGGCGGCTGACTGTCCAATCGCCTTCTTCTTGCACACCGGCGATGCCCGCCCGATAGCTGTCGGGGTCCTCCTCGGCGTGGTCGGCGAGCTGGTCGAGAATCGCCGTCACATCCGCTTCTGCGAGCTGTGTTTCCGGCGGGAGTGTCTGCAAGGTTCTCGACGATGTCGAGCAGGCGGCGGGCATCTTCGACGAGCAGCTCGGCCTCTGCGAGGCTGACGACCTCGCCCAAACGGTGCTGCTTGAGGGCGAAGTCGTGGTCGACACGCTCGAGGCCGACTTCGACTGATGCACATTCGTGGCGCTCGGCGCGACGCATCCGCCACGAGAGCGATGCGACGCGCTCTCCCAGCACCATCTCGACCGCTCCGACAAGGTTGAGCGAGGCGAGGATGCCTTCGAGATGTGCCTCCCACTCCTCTGCAGACTCGCCCGGAATGACGAGCGCACGAGACGTGAGCCCGTGGCGGAGCGCGTTGAAGCGCCTCGCGGGCGCGATCTCGGACTTGGGCTTCGCCTGCGCCATGGCAAGCACCTCCATTCGACCGATTACTTGACAATATGTGGCATGAGGGTATGCAGGTGAGCCGTAACTTGTCAAGCTGGGACGGGGAACCACAGATTTCACAGAT
>JANXYW010000008.1 GCA_025355835.1 Chloroflexota bacterium | reverse complement strand
CGTCGGCTATCGGTGCCCGCTACGAGCGTCTGACGATACGCTCGAACACGGGCGGCGGCATCGTCGCCGACGCAGACAGCATGATCAGCGATTGTGTCGTATCGGGCAACGGAGGCAACGGTATCGCGGTGGCGCAGTCGTTCACGTCCGGGAGCGGCATCGTGTCCGGGTGCATCGTGGACGGCAACACGCTCGACGGCGTCCTGTTCGACAACAACATGACGGTGAGCGGGAACACGATCACCAACAATGGGGCCGACGGCATTCACGCGACAGACGGGGGCAACCGCATCGACGGGAACAATCTCAACGGGAACATCGGCAAGGAGATCCACGTCGAAGGATCCGGCAACACGATCGTGCGGAACAGCTTCGGTGGCGGGGACTCCGACCTGGGCATCGTTGTGGGGAACTCGAAGGGTCCGACCGAGAACAGCGGCACTCCCCTGAGCAACCCATGGGCGAACATCGCGTACTAACAGTCAGCCGGCCCGTTCTTGACGGGAAACCCTACAAAGCATCAGCGGCGTGATAGGATGGGCGACAGCAGTTGCTGACAGCGAACGAGGCAGAACATGATCTCCAGACTCCGTAAGCGCTTCTCGATGGCCATTGTGCTCGCGACGGTGCTCGCAGCGGTCGTTTCGCTGGTTGCGGCCGCGGATACGATCGACCCCGGTGCCACGACCACCGCGCGGTACGCCTGGGGCGAGAATGTCGGCTGGATCAACGCGAAGGCGCCCAACACCGGCGGTCTTGGCGTGACCGTTTCGGGGTCGAAGCTGACCGGCTACATGTGGGGCGAGAACATCGGCTGGATCAACATGAACTGCCTGAACAACGCGACGTGCGGTTCGACGGCCAACTACGGCGTGACCAACAACGGCGCTGGCGTGCTGAAGGGCTACGCCTGGGGCGAGAACGTCGGATGGATCAGCTTCTCGTGCCAGAACACACCCGCGACCTGCGCTGGCACGGGCAACTACGGCGTCACGATCGATCCGCTGACGGGGCTGTTCAGCGGCAAGGCGTGGGGCGAGAACATCGGTTGGCTCGTCTTCGACTACGGAAGCATACCGGCCATCAACCGCGTAACGACCGGCGATGGCGATGCGATCGCGTTTCCCACGGACAACTGTCCGTTCGACAACAACCCTACGCAGGTGAACACCGACGCTGCAGTAGCGTGGCCCTGGATCAAAGACGGCGCGCCGGTGCCGGAAGGCGCAACGCTCGGCGGTGATGCGTGCGACACCGACAACGACAACGATGGCTGCGGGAACCTGAGGGAAGCCGGGGCGGACTGGCACACAGGTGGACAGCGCGACTCGACTTCTCCGTGGGACTTCGCGGACGTACCCGTACCGGCGCTGCTGCCCACCTCGACCACCGGCGTCCGCAGCAGATTTGTTTCGCTGGGGGACGTGCTGGCAACGTTGCAGTACGTGGGTACGAACTCGGCGACTCCCACAATGGCCAACGCGAATGGCGCCACGTACGGGAGCGATATCAATGGAAATGGCGTGGTGGACGGCCGAGAGTACGACCGTACGCCGAGTGTCGTAGCGGGCGAGGGCTGGCACTCTGGCGCGCCAAACGGCTTTGTGTCGCTGTCCGACGTCCTTGTGGTGCTTGCGCAGGCCGGATCGAACTGCACCTAGGCTGCCGCCAACGGTCATCGGCGTACTGTGGTCGTTTGCCGAACACGTGCGTTCTTGTTCGGCCGCGGCGCGCCGCTGATAATGGCATTGTGAGCACCACCGCTTCGATCCGCGTTGTCAGACGCGCTGAGCCCACTGCCGCCAAACGACCGCCGGGACTGCTTCTGTTCGGAGCGCCACTTGTGGCCGTGCTGGCTGGCGCCTCTGCCGAGTGGCTGGACTTTCGGGCGCTGCGCGTGCCGCTCCTGCTTTTGGTCGGGTTCGGCGTGCTGGCGACTGCGTATTCGGCGATCGGCGCGCGCCGCGGCTGGCGTCCTTTCACGTCGACGGTGCTTATCGGCTTCGCGACGTGGGCCGGCGGCCAGTCGATCTACGCAATCATCCACACCGCAGCGGGTGAGCACTTCCACGCCGATCGATTCGGGCCGCAGTGGTCGCAGGCGATCGCGCTGATTGCCGCGCACGGCGCGTTCCTCGGCGCGCCGACCGGCGTCGTCGCGGCGACCATCCTGTGGGTGCTCGCGACGCGCGCGCGCACATCGCCTGTCTGATGCAGTTCGAAGACGGGCCGCAGCTTCCCCTGACAATCCGACGAACCGTGCTCGCGGGCGTGGGCCTCGTGATGTGCGCCGCACAGTGGGTCGCCGCCGTCGTGCTGGCACCCGCAACGACAGGGGCGAACGCGAACGGCGCAGCGCTCGCCGCGGCATGCGCTGTATCGATCGTTTGGAGCGCGACGGCGGTGCTGTTGCTGGTACGGCAGGCCGACTTGCCCGACGTGGCGACGGCGTCGTTTCTTGTAACCATCTCGGCGTTCGCCGTCTTTGCTGTTTCCGGCGCAATCGAAGCGCGCGGCACGACACACGAAGTGAATATCACGGACACGCTGTTCTTGGGCGTGACGAGCGGCGCGATGACGGCACTCGTGGTATGGACGATCGCCATGGGTATCGCGCGCGTGCTGCGTCTGCCGACGACTGCTGCGCTGCGGGATGCCGAACCTCGATAGCCGCCCACTACCCGAAGACCGAAACTCCCCTTCGACGCAATTCTTCCACCATTCGCCCAGCTTCGAGCATTGACAGGCCGCCGCGGGCGATCCTACAGTGAGTCACGAAGCATCGCCGAATCCGCGCCTCTCCGGGGCACGGAGCGGGGGACCCAACGCTTGTCAGCCGATTTATGTCGGCGGACGGCAGGGGTGAATCTCGGAAACGAGACGAGCACTCTGTAGCTCGAACCCGGCAGCTAACCTCGCAGGCGCTCAGAGACGCTTCACCCTCGACCCCCGCAAGGTCCCGGGCGAACGCCTTTTCTTGTAGTTCGGGCCACCGCCGTGATGTTACCGGCGCACAAGATGGTCACGTATCTGTAGTTCCGTGCGCCAGCACGTGGCGGATCGCTACCCGATCGCACGATAACTGGAGGAACTATTGCCCGTTCTTGACAAGTCGCAGTCCAGCGGTCCGTACGAGAGGGTTCGGTCTCGTAGTATCGGAGGCCCTATGACAGGGAAGTCCAGTGGTCGCATCCAAGGTGGGCGCGATCCCGCCGCAGCCCGTCGATGGCAGGACGCCGTTCCTGTTCGATACCAAGGAGTGGTAGGCGGCAACGCTGCTCTGTCGCCGTCAGCACCGCAACGCAACGGACCGGATGGTGGCGATGGGCGCGGCGCGCGTTCGGGACAATACGCAGACAACACGCTATCTTCGAGGCTACCGGACCATCTTCGGGCAGCGGTCCGGACTGACGCCCGCAACGCGCCGACCGCAGCAGCAGGACGTACGCCGCTAGAGCAAGGACGATCGATGAAGCGAGTTGTGGCACTGATCCTGGCTGGCGGCCAGGGAGACCGGCTGAGCGTGCTCAGCGAAGAGCGTGCGAAACCAGCCGTGATCTATGGCGGTCGGTACCGGATCATCGACTTCGCACTGAGCAACTGCGT
>JANXYW010000410.1 GCA_025355835.1 Chloroflexota bacterium | reverse complement strand
CAGCGCTGCTCTCGCCTGTGCGGCGTACAGCGGCGACAGCGATGGCGCGAGATCGACTGCATCGCGCAAGTAATGAGCGGCCGCATTCGCATCGCCCGCCGCGCTTGCGATCACACCGGCGTGGTACGAGAGTCGCGCGTCGCGCGTAGCGATGCGCTGCGCCAGGGCCATATACGCCCGCGCGTCATCGATGCGCCCGGCCTTGTACGCGGCCCAGGCGACGGTGTCGGCCGCATACACGCTGCCGCGCCGCTGGTATGCGGCGGCCGCGCGCGCATACGTCCCCTGCGGGTCGACGCCGTGATCCGCGTCGAAGAGCGCCAACTCGATGTCGGCGTCGCCGCCATTTGCGACGAAGAGCTGCTGGATCGCGCGCACGGTCGCGTACTGCTGCTCCGCTTCTTGCGTCCGTCCCTGCGACGACAGCACATCGCCCAACGCGATGACGTAGTCCGGCTGCGGCCGCTGCGCGATCGCGTCCGTGAGCCTCGACTCCGCAGTCGGCAGATCGCCGCGGGCGATGGCCAAGCGTGCGAGGCCGAACTCCGCATTCGGATCGTTCGGCAGCAGCGTCGCAGCGCGCTCGTAATCGGTCGCTGCGCCGTCGATGTCGCCTTTCATCAGATGCAGGTTGCCAAGTAGCACGCGGCCCCACACAACGTCTTGCTGGATCGACGATCCAGAGCCGACCGCCTGCTCCATCGCGGCGATCGCGCCATCGATGTCGCCGCGCAGCTCGCGGATGTAGGAGATGCGGCTATACGACGCGAAGTCCGGGTGGCGATCCGCCATCGCCTGCGCGGCGACGACCGCCTCGTCGTAGCGCCCCAGCTCGACGTTCGCGTCGGTGACGACGCCGTATGCCGCGGCGATGCTCGGCTCGATGGCGATCGCGCGCTCACCCAGGGCGAGCGCACCGGTGAAGTCGTGGCGCGAAAGTGCCAGCCCGCCCGCAACGATGATCGCCTGTACGTCATCGCCGTTACGGCTGAGCGCACGTTGCACGGCCGTGTCCGCGAGCGTGTAGAACGAAGGATCGCCGCTCTCACGTGCGCGCTTCGTGTACACCGCCGCTAGATTCCCCAGCGCGCCGCCGTCGTCGGGCGCGAGGCGAACTTGCTGCTCGAGCTTCACGACCTGCGACGCCGTCGTGCTTCGCGCGGGTGCGGTAGTCGCGAGACGCGGGCTGTCGTTCGGGCGAATCAACGTCCGCACGCCGAACACCGTCGTGAGCGCTGCGAGCGTCGCTGCCAATATCGCCAGTCGGATCTTCATTGCTCGTCCTCGGTCGTCGGTCTGAGGTTCTAGGTTCTAGGTTCTAGGGAGTGTGGGCGGGCGCCCTTCTTTGGACGCCCACCCACGATGCACTTACACCAATTCGGAGCCCTGGCGCCGGCGGCGGAGCCGCGCGACGATCTGGGAGCCCACGACGAACAGCGCGATCACGCCAGCGGCGGCGCCGATGCCCGACGCGATCGGCGCGACCGGCGTCGTGTTGTGCGGGCTGGTGAAGCCGCTCCACGGCGACGCCACGTACGGGAACGAGGTGAGGAACGCCTTGTCGTTGCCGTCCACACCATCGCCGAGCAAGCTGTTCGGCGAATTCACCGCGGGGCACGGGCCCAGCGCGAAGCCGTATCCGCAAGCCACGGCGCGCAGTTCGACATCCGTCGAGTCGTCGGCGAGGCGGCGGCCGTTCGGGAAGCCGCAGTTGTCGCCGGCGATCACACCGAGCCGCTTCACTGCGCCGCAGCTTGCAGGCTTGATCGCCAGGTTGATGCGGAGCTCTTCGGCGGGCTTGACGTTCGGCGGCTGGTTCAGGCCGGGGATGCCGGTGAGAAACACGGTCGCGAGATCCGTGCGGCCTGTCGTTGGAATGGGGTTGACGATGCCGTTATAGACGGCGTTCAGCTTGCCGGCCAAATCGGAGTTCAGCACGAAGCCGCCGAACTGCGCGTCATCGACCGGGTCCGACGCGTTGAACGCGTCCTTCTTCGCCAGCGGGATCACGACCTCGTTAACCAGAGGCGCGCCCAGCCGCGAAACCTTGACCTTCTTGCCGGACGTGCTC
Source organism: Chloroflexota bacterium (assembly GCA_025355835.1). Lineage (GTDB taxonomy): Bacteria > Chloroflexota > Dehalococcoidia > DSTF01 > JACRBR01 > JANXYW01. The sequence continues at coordinate 4,490 of JANXYW010000410.1, read as the reverse complement.
TGGCTTCCGTCTTCCCTAAGCACGCGGACTTTCTGGCGGTACGTGTCCGTCCATACACCAATGATAGAGTTCGACCCGGTGACGTCAGTGATCGGCACCTGCAACACGATCGAGTGTACGTTGAAGCCGGCCACGTTATCGATACCGTTGCCGGCGTTACCCGGCAGCTGGCGAATCGTCGCGAGGTCAAAGACACCGCCCAGGTCGACGAAGAACGGGTCGTCGCGCTGGCCCGCGAACACCTTGCCGCCATTCGGCAGCGTGCTGATCGCGGCAGTCGCGAGCGCGTCGTAGTTCGGCGTCGAAACGGGGCCGATGTTATTCGGCGGAACGGGCAGGTGGCTGGCAATCAACGTGCCAATGTCCTCGCCCGGGCCGGTGTGGCGGTAGATGTCGTAGAACTGGCGCACGTTGTAGTGCGGGTCGCCCAGCGACGTGATTGGGCCCGTCGCGGCAAGGAACGTCGTCGAGTCGACGACTTCCGTCTTGAACTTGAAGTTGTAGGTGACATCTTCGACTCCGTCGCCGTTGTTGTCGATCGCGAAGTCGTAGATCGCGTCGTTCGCGAATGAGTAGAAGTTCGGGCCGCCCGCCGGCTCCTCGAGCGGGATCCAGTTGCCCACGAACGTCACCTTGTCGGGCGAATCCGGGGCGATGAATACGTAGGTGTCGGTGCCGTCGGCCTGCGGGTCGCCGCTGATGAGCGGGGCCTCGCGGTGGCTCGACGCCTCTGTCTGTGCGGCGGGCCGCGTCGCGATTGCGACGAACGACGCCACGGCCAGGCCTGCCAGCGCGGGCACGAGCCCGTACTTGGCCAGCCTCTTGATGCTGATCATGAGTAGGTTTCTCCTATGAAACTGTGTTGATGGGTTGTCTCTGGCGGGGAGTTTTTCCGATACTAGCGTTGCCGGGGAAGGACCTCCTCTCCTGACCCGCCTCGCGTGCACCTCTCACCGGACGCGCGAGGCGGTCATCCTCTTACCGTTGGGTTACGTGGGTTATTCGGAGAGGGGTGGCGGTTGGATCAGTCTCACACGCAGGAATTTGCGTGGGAATCGTCCGCGGCCGGCGAACCGGCGCGCGTCATCCTATAGAGACAGGTCTTCTCGAAGAGTCGCCGCAGGAGACAGGCCTGTCCGCCTGGCGCGGCCAAGACGGCCGCGCGGGAACGCGTCCCAATGCCGAACGGCAACAAAGGAGAGGGTCTTCGACGGGCCTCGGCGCCACCCGGCGGCCACGCACTGGGCGAAGATCGAGCGGACGGACAGGTCTGTCTCCTGCGGCGACTCTTCGAGAAGACCTGTCCTACGGTGTAGACGTTCCGCCGCGCACTTCGGCGCTGAACTCGCGCCGCAGCCGCTCGAGCAGCTTGCGCTGCGTCTTCGCGACTTCGTCGTCGGTGAGCGTGTGGTCGTCGGACTGATACGTCACGGCGAACGCGACCGACTTCTTGCCTGCGGGCACCTGATCGCCCGAGTACACATCGAAGACGCGCGCCTCACGGACCAGCGCTGCTGCTTCGATCACGCGCCGCAACGCACCGGCCGCCGTGTCGGCATCGACGATCAGCGCGAGGTCTTGCTCGACCGCCGGGAAGCGCGAGACGTTCGATGCCTTGCGCTGCGGTGAGACCAGCGGCAGGAGATCGTCGAGCACGATATCGAACAAGAACGCGTCCTGCTCCACCTCGAACGCCGCCGCGACATCCGGGTGCACCTGCCCGACGACGCCGACGCGCGTGCCGGCGACGCGTACTTCGGCGGCCCGCCCGGGTGCCAGACCAAATTCGTGCACCGGCACGTACTCGGCGTCCGCGCCTAGGCCGTACAGCAGATCCTCGACGTAGGCTTTCGCGTCGAAGAAGTCGACCGGCTCATCGCCGGGCCGCCCCCAGCGGTCGAGACGGCGCCCGCTGACGATGCCGCCGACGACTTCGCGTTCGACGGGCAGCGACTCTTCGCCAAACGGCCTGCCGGATTGCGGCAATCGCTCGTCCGGACGCTCGTACGTGCGCGCCGTCTCGAAGATCGCGACCTCGCCCTTCTGGTAACGCAGGTTCGAGGCCAGCGTCATCAGCAGGTTCGCACGCAGCGTCGGCCGCAGGAACTCGTGGTCGGCGGTGATCGGGTTGACGAGGCGGTACGGCGGGTAGATCGCCAGGTACTCCTTCGGCAGCACGCGCGCCAGCGCCTCCATCGTCGTCATCGAGTACGAGATCACCTCGCGCATGCCGGCTTCCGCCAGCACGTCGCGCGCGCGCTCGCGCAGTTCACGCAGCGGCTGCACGATCGGCGCCGGGATCGCGCCCGCCAGCGCCAGCGCCGGGATCTGGTCGTAGCCGATGACGCGCGCCACTTCTTCCGCGATGTCGTCGTCGATGCGGACGTCGGGCCGCCAGTACGGCACGCGCACGACGTAGCGATCGGGCGGCACCCAACGCGCCGAGAAACCCAACCCCGTCAACACGCTCCGCACCTTCGTCGTCGTCGGGTCGATGCCCAGCACCTGCGCGATGCGCTGCCGCGTCACTTCGACGCGCGTCTCCTTCGCCTTCGACGGATAGACATCGATCGCGCCCTCGGCCGCGGTGCCGCCGCAGATCTCGACCAGCAACTTCGTCGCGCGCTTCGATGCGACCATCGCCAACTCCGGCGGCAGCGCTTTTTCGAAACGTGACGACGCCTCGCTGCGCACCTTCAGCGCGGCGCCGGTCCGCCGCACATTCGAGCCGATGAACGTCGCCGCCTCCAGCAGGATGTTCACGGTCCTGCCCGTCACTTCGCTCTCGAGGCCACCGATGACGCCGGCGAGCGCCACCGGTCCGCGCTTGTCGGCGATCACGAGCATGTCCGTGGTGAGCTTGCGCGGCTCGTTGTCGAGCGTCGTGAACTCTTCTTCGTCCTCGCCGCGCCGCACGATGATCTGATGTCCGGCGATGTGGTCGTAGTCGAACGCGTGCAGCGGCTGCCCGATCTCCAGCATCACGTAGTTCGTGACGTCGACGACGTTGTTGATCGGCCGCTGCCCCAGCGCGACCAGGCGCTCCTGCAGCCACTCCGGCGACGGTCCGAGCTTGATGCCGGTGATCACGGTCGCGATGTAGCGGCGGCAGAGGTCCTGCGCGTGAATCTCGACAGCGCAGCGACCTTTGATCGCGCCGCCGTCCTGCGGGTACTCGAGCGACGGCTCCCGCACGACCTCGCCGGTCAGCGCTGCCACTTCGCGGGCGATGCCGAGCACCGAAAGCCAGTCCGCGCGGTTCGGCGTCACCGATAGCTCGAAGATCGTATCGCCCATCAGCGCCGAAAGCGGCGTACCGATCACGGCGTCCGGCGGCAGTACGAGGATGCCTTCGTGGTCCTCCGAGATGCCCAGCTCGTACTCGCTCAGCACCATGCCCGCCGACTCGACGCCGCGGATGACGGCCGGTTTCAGCACGGCGGGCTTGCCGCTGTGGCCGTCGCGCACACGCGCGCCCACCGTCGCAAACGCGATCTTCTGCCCGACTTCAAGGTTCGGCGCGCCGCAGACGACGCGATGCAGCTCGCCGCCGCCGACATCGATCGATGCGAGCCGCAGGCGATCGGCGTTCGGGTGCGGATCGACGCCGGTGACGTGCGCAACGCGGATATCGTCGCCCCAATCGCCGCCCGTGCGCACGATCGCATCGACCGCGAGGCCGGCCATCGTCAGGCGCGCGGCCAGTTCTTCCGGCGGAAGACGCAGGTCAACGTATTCGCTGAGCCACTTGAGTGAGACGCGCATCGATTCCCTAAAACTGCTGCAGCAAACGGAGGTCGTTCTGGTAGAAATAGCGGATGTCCGGCACGCCGAAGTAGTTCATCGCCAGCCGTTCCAGCCCCATCCCGGCGGCAAAGCCCGTGTACTTCTTCGAATCGATGCCCATGCTCTCGAGGATCTCCGGGTGCACCATGCCCGCGCCACCCATCTCGATCCAGCCGCTCTGATGGCACGTCGCGCAGCCCTTGCCGCTGCACACGTAGCAGTCCATCGCCACTTCCGCGCCCGGCTCGACGAACGGGAAGTACGAGCACTGTAGCCGCACCTGCCGGTCGCGCCCGAACAGCCGCCGCATCAACTCCAGCAGCGTGCCCTTCAGGTGCGCCAGCGTGATGCCTTCATCGACGGCCAGCAGTTCTACCTGCGTCATCATCCATTCGTGCGTCGTGTCCGTCGCCTCGAAGCGGTACGCGCGGCCGGGCACGGCGATGCGGATCGGCGGCGCGTGCTGCTCCATCGTGCGGATCTGCGCCGGCGATGTGTGCGTGCGCAGCAACATCGGCCGCCGGCCATCGATTTCGTGATCGACCCACATCGTGTCCCACATGTCGCGCGCCGGGTGATCGGCGGGGATGCGCAGCGCCTCGAAGTTATAGTAGTCGAGCTCCACTTCTGGCCCCTCGACGATCGAGAAGCCCATCGAGCGGAACACGTCGAGCACTTCGCGCAGCAGCTGCGTCACGGGGTGC
>JANXYW010000396.1 GCA_025355835.1 Chloroflexota bacterium | reverse complement strand
GCATCCCCTGAGCATTCGAGCGATTGGAAGCGCGATGTCCGCCCCGCCAGCTCCGGTCATGCAGCCGCGAAGCGGGATCCGCGGGTACGGGCAGCGGACGTTCTCTTCGCTGCGCATCCCGGACTTCCGCGTGCTGTGGATCGGCAACGTCGGCACGATGCTGGGGCAGTGGGTGCAGTTCGCCGCGCAGGGCTACCTGGTGTTCCATCTGACGGGATCGCCGTTTCAGGTCGGCGCGGTCGGCTTCGTGCGGGGGATCTCGTCCGTGACGGTGTCGCCGTTCGCTGGCACGATCACCGATCGCTTCAGCCGCCGCTCGGTGCTGATGGTGATGACGGCGATCAGCGCAACTGCGGCGACGCTGGTTGCAGCGTTGATCATCACCGACGTGATCCAGATCTGGATGCTGTACCCACTCTCTGCGCTCGAGGGGTTCGGAGACGCCATCAATCAGCCGGCGCGGCAGGTGATGATTTACGACGTCGTCGGCGCCGAGGATCTGCCGAATGCCGTTGCGGTGAACTCGCTCGGTTCGAACACGATGCGCATCGTTGGCCCGTCGATGGCGGGTGCGCTGATCGGGACGGTGGGGATTCAGGCGGCGTTCATCGTGCAGGCGGCGGCGTACGCGTTCTCGGTATTCGCGACATCGCGGATCAAGACCAAGGGCGTGCCGGTCGGGCGCGGCACCACGACCGTGCTCGCGAGCACGCTGGACGGCATCTCGTACTCGCGGTCGCATCCCGACGTGCTTCTGCTGGTGGTGATGGCCGGACTGCCGAGCCTGCTCGTCTATCCGTATGTGCAGTTTATCCCCGTGTTCGCGAAGGACGTGCTGCATACGGGATCGCTCGGATTCGGGTTCCTGGCGTCGGCCGTCGGCTATGGCTCGATCGTCGGCGCGCTGATCGCCGCGAACCTGACACAGATCAAGAAGCGCGGCCAGATCCTGGTATGGACAACGTTCGTCTACATGGCGCTGGTGACGGGGTTCGCGCTTTCGAACAACTACGCGCTTTCGTTCGGGCTGCTGGTGGTCGCCGGCATCGCCAACTCGATCTACTTGATGTTCAATCAAGTGATGATCCAACTCACCGTGCATGACGAGTATCGCGGTCGCGTGCTGTCGCTCTACGTGATGACGAGCGGCATCACGCCGTTCAGCGCGCTGCTGATGGGCGCGCTGATCGATGTGTTCGGCGCGCAAGTGACCGTCGCGTGCTTCACAGGGCTGGCGTCGGCGATCGTGCTGGTCATCGGCGTCACCAGCAAGCGGCTGCGGGAGATCTGACGCTCGTCGGGTTAGCCACGAAGGACACGAAGGAGCACTAAGGGGTTGTTGGGCGATTGCTGTACGGAGGATTTGCGGCGTTTCGGGCACCTCACCCCGGCCGTTGGCCACCCCTCTCCACGACGTGGAGAGGGGAGCGTTTCGGACGTCGTGCTGTTTGGCGGGGCGGCCGGTCTCGGCGTGACGACTCACAGCCGGGGGCTGTGCCACGGGTTCGACTTCGTGCTGCGGTAGGCGGGTGGGTAGGTTCGGGGTGTTAGGTTTTAGGTTCTGGGGCGGCCGCCGAACAAGCCTTTGATCTGATCGATGACGCCGCCGCCGCTGCGGCCTTTTGCGCGCGCCCATGCTTGTTGCGCGCTGCCGGCTCGGCGCAGGCCGCTTACGCGTTCCTTCATGATCTCGCGGACGCGTTCGGATTCGCCGGCATCGAGCCAGAAGCCGTGGCCTTCGGCGCAGGCGTCGAGCTCGAGGTTGTAGGCGCGATAGTTGAAGGCGTGCATCGTCTGGCTGCAGGCCGGGCAAGGCAGGACGCTCTCGTGCTTGGCGTACTCGACCGTGCCGAGGCGCTGCTCCTCATCGGCGACAGTGGCTTCGAGCTCGGCGAGCTCGTCGTAGTCGTACCAGGCGCCGTGGCACGCGCGGCAGCGATCGATGGTGATGCCGTGGTCGGCCTCGGTGCGGAGTTCGTTGGCGTCGCGGGGGCAGATCATGCGTGTGGTGCTCCTGTGGGTATTGTAGCTGCGGTGGTGGTGAGGGAGTGTTGCGGTGGTGTTGGGGTGACCTCACCCCGACCCTCTCCGCCCGGCTGTACAGACCGGGGACATGGTGGACGGTTGCCTCGGTGATGGAGCGGCGGGGGCGGGCGATCTGGGACGGAATGTGTAATTAGCATAATATGGAATTATGTGATAGTGTAAGTCTATGGCAAAGACACGTATCGTACGGCAGCTTCGCAACGGCCAGATCACCATTCCCAAGGAGTTCCGCGAGGCGCTGCATCTCGGCAGCGACGACATGCTTGCTGTGACGCTCCACGACGGAAAGCTGGAAATCGCCAGCGTGACCCCCACGACTACGGGCTCGGGGTCACCATGGGCCGTCAAGCTTTATGAGGCTTTTGCCCCGGCCCGAGAGAGTCTCAAGGATTACTCCGAGCAGGAAATCAACGATGCCATCGACGAGGCTCTTCGGGCGTATCGCGCAGACAAGAAGCATTGAGAGTAGTCCTCGACGCGGTGATCTTCGTCCGGGCGCTCATGAATCGACGTAGCGTCTGGGGTCAAGTCGTTGCGAGAGCCAACGAGTTTACGATCCTGACTTCGCCGGATATCAGGAGCGAGATCGTCGGGGTTATCGAGCGGCCGGAGCTTCACGAGCGACTCTCTCGTTGGGCAGGAACGGCGGACACAGCGGTCGTGCTTTCGCTGCTAGACGAATCGGAAAATGTAGACCCTGACGTCGTGGCGCCAGTCTGTCGCGACGCGAACGACGACATCTATTTCGCGTGCGCTGCGGCGGGCAGCGCCGACTACATCGTCAGCGAGGACGAAGATGTCCTAGCGATTGCGGAGTACGAAGGCGCACGGACGGTTCGCGCGGCTGCGTTTCTCGAACTTCTCGACGTCGCTCGATAGAACCTACGGTCATCCTCTCCTACACTCCCTGAACCAAACTAGTTCAAGGAGCACACACGATGGCAGAGGTTGATGGCGCGACGCTGATTGCGCGGAGTTTGAAGCGGCACGGGGTCGAGTACATGTTCGGCATCGTGGGCGTGCCGGTGGTGCCGATTGCGTTTGCGGCGCAGCGTGAGGGCATCCAGTACTTCGGGATGCGGCACGAGCAGTCGGCGTCGTACGCGGCGCAGGCGGTCGGGTATCTGACGGGGCGGCCGGGCGCGTGCCTGGCGGTTTCGGGGCCGGGGATGACGAACGCGATCTCGGGGCTGGCGAACGCGTGGTCGAATCGCTGGCCGATGATCCTGCTCGGCGGCGCGTCGGACATTTCGCAGCACGGCATGGGCGCGTTCCAGGAGGCGCCGCAGGTCGATGCGGCGCGGCCGTGGTGCAAATACGCGGCGGAGGTCGACCGCGTCGACCGCATCCCATATTTCGTCGAGCAAGCGGTGCGGACGTCGATTTACGGGCGGCCGGGGCCGGTGTATCTCGATCTGCCAGCGGATGTCATCGGCGGCAAAGTGGACGAAGCATCGGCGCCGCAGCGGCCGCGCGTGCCGGATGCGCCACGATCGTTCGCGGATCCCGTTGCGGTCGAGGCGGCTATGGCGGCGCTGAAGTCGGCCGAGCGACCCTTGGTCATCGTCGGCAAGGGTGCGGCGTACGCGCGGGCCGAGGACGAGGTGCGGGCGTTCATCGAATCGACGCAGCTGCCGTTCCTGGCGACGCCGATGGGGAAGGGTATGATGCCCGACGATCACCCGCTGTCGGTGGGTGCGGCGCGGTCGTTCGCATTGCAGAACGCGGACGTTGTGCTGTTGATGGGCGCTCGGTTGAACTGGATTTTGCACTTCGGCATGCCGCCGCGCTTCAACGCGAATGTGCGCGTGATCCAGATGGATATCGCTGCTGAGGAGATCGGTACGAATGTGCCGACTGAGGTGGCGCTGGTCGGCGACGCGAAGGCAGTGACGGGGCAGCTCAACGGCGTGCTGCGCGAGGAGCCGTGGCAGTTTGCGACCGAGAACACGTGGCGCACCGGCATCGCGAAGAAGATCGCTGACAACCAGGCGACGACGCAGGCGCAGTTCGACGATGACAGCGTGCCGATGAACTACTATCGCGTGCTGCGCGAGATCCGTGACATCCTGCCGCGCGACGCGATCATCGCAAGCGAGGGCGCGAACACGATGGACATCGGCCGCACGGTGCTGCCGAACTTCCTGCCCCGTCACCGGCTCGATGCGGGGAGCTTTGGAACGATGGGCGTTGGGCTTTCGTTCGCGATCGCGGCGCAGGCGGTGAATCCGGGCGCGCGCGTGGTGGCCGTCGAGGGCGACTCGGCGTTCGGGTTTAGCGGCATGGAGGTGGAGGTGGCGTGTCGGTACGGGATGCCGATCACGTTCATCATTCTCAACAACAACGGCATAAGCGGCGGACCGAGCACGATTGACCGATCGCGTCCGCTGCTGCCGATGGCGTTGCTGCCGCAAGCGCGGTACGAGAAGGTGATCGAGGCGTTCGGCGGCGATGGCTACTTCGTCGAGACGCCGGATCAGCTGCGGCCGACGCTGGAGAAGGCGTTCGCGAGCGGCAAGCCGAACGTCGTGAACATCATGATCAACGCGCAGGCGCAGCGGAAGGCGCAGGAGTTCGGGTGGTTGACGAGGTAGTTCACAATTCACAGTGGGCAGTTTGTAGTTTTGTAGTTCGTAGTGGATGGCTTCGGCGTTGCACGCGATGTACATTAGCGCGATGGCTGATTACGAAGCTCTGCGGGCGCGGCACGCCGAGCAGTACCAGGCGCTACTGAACGACCACCTGGCGCGCATTAACTGGTCCGAGGAACAGTTGCGCGCCGAGCGAGAGCGACGGCTGCGCGCGATCATCTCCGCGGCCAAGGAACGCTCGCCGTGGCACCGCGCTCGGCTCGCGCACTTGGATCCCGAGCGCGTCACGGAGGCGGATCTGCCATCGATTCCGCCGATGACCAAGGAAGACCTTATGCGCAACTTCGACGCGATCCTGACGGATCGCCGTCTTTCACGCGCATCTGTCGAAGCGCACCTCGACCGCCTGGAAGGTGATGCGTACCTTCTGGACGAGTACCACGTCGCAGCCTCGGGCGGCTCCAGTGGAACGCGCGGGGTGTTTGTCTATGGCTGGGAAGGGTGGCTGCTCTTCTTTCTCACGTTTTCCCGACTCCGAGTGCGCGCACAGCTCGCTGATCCTCAGATCGGCCTGAAGCCTGTGCGCGCCGTCATCGCTGGCGGCAAGGCATCGCACATGAGCTACGCCCTGGCGCAGACGTTCGGTAGCGGAAGCGGCGTAGTCAACGTTCCCGCGACGCTCCCGGTCGACGACATCGTCGTGAGGCTTAACGAGCTGCAGCCGGTCATGCTCACCGGATACCCATCGATGATGATGATTCTCGCGAGTGAGGCGGATGCTGGCCGCCTCCGGATCGCGCCACGTCTTATCGGAGTTGCGAGTGAGCCATTGCTGCCGGAGATGCGCGCCGCGATCGAGGCGACGTGGGCCTGTCCCGTGCTCAACACCTACGCGACGTCGGAGGGCGCCACAGCTGGCTCATGCGGCCAGGGTCGCGGTATGCACTTGAACGAAGACCTCTGCATTTTCGAGCCGGTGGACAACGAGGGTCGTCCCGTGCCGGCCGGGCAGCGCGCGGCGAAGCTCTATGTGACGCCGCTCTTGAACCACGCACAGCCGCTCATCCGATACGAATTAACAGATGAAGTGACGCTGATCGACGAGCCGTGCCCGTGCGGCTCGAAGTTGCGCCGCATCGATGACATTGAAGGACGCGCGGACGATATGTTCGTCTACGACGGCGGTGTCATCGTGCATCCGTTGAGCTTCCGCTCACTGCTCGGACGCGAACGACACGTCATGGAGTACCAAGTACGGCAGACGGCGCGCGGCGCCGCCATCGCGCTCCGCGCGGACGGTAAAGTCCACACCGCGGCGATTCGTGATGCAATCGAACGCGAGCTGGCCCATCTGGGACTACGGGACCCTGCGGTGACGGTCGACGTAGTGAATGGCTTCGACCGCCAATCGACAGGGAAGCTCAAGAGGTTCTTCCCTTTGGCCTGGGGCGGTTGACAGACCACGCGGAGACTTTGTGCGCGGCTCGGCGGTTGAGTTCGGCAACAGGCCCATGCGTTCTCCGAGGGGAGTTCGTAGGTTAGGCGTCGGAAACGTCGCCTGAACTATCGCAACATCGATCCGCTACAATCCCGCGGGTTTGTGGAGGGCGATGTTGGGTGACACTTTCTCTCGACGAATGGCGATCGCCGCAGCGATCTGCGCGGCGCTGGCGCTGTCGGCGTGCGGGAACGGGTCGGGCACGCATGGCGGCGCGACGAGCGGGCCGGAGCGGTCGTTCATGATGGGGATCAGCACGCTGCCGCGAGAGCTGAACGGCAAGTCGTACAGCGATACGTTTGAGCTCGCCGCGAAGACGGGCGAGATGGTGCTGATCCAACGCACGCCGCCGTGGGCCGACTTCGTGCCGGGCGCGGATATCAGCGAAGGGACGGCGAAGACGACGGCGTCGGAGAGGGATGCGGTCGACAGCAAGCATCTGCGGCTGTTCTTCGCGATCGATCCGACGGATGGCGCTACGGGGCGCGATCGGCTCGCGGGGCTGCCATCATCCATGACTGGTAAAGACTTCAGCGACGGCGACGTACGGTCGGCGTTCCTGACGTACGCGCACTACGTGGCGATTAACTATCACCCGGCGTACATGGCGTTGGGCGTCGAGATGAACCTGTACAGCCAGAAGAACAAGGCGGACTTCGACAACTTTGAGTCGCTGTACTTCGAGGCGTACGACCGCGTGAAGGAAGCGTCGCCTGACACGCAGGTGACGGTGACGTGGCAGTACGAAGATCTTCAGGGTCGGCTGCCGACGGAGGATCAGCACTTCCCGGCGTGGCAGTTGGTGAAGGCATTTGACGCGAAAATGGATGTCGCGGCGATCAGCACCTACCCCAGCTTCGCGTTCGCGAAGTCGAACGATATCCCGTCGAACTACTACAGCCAACTGCGCGGGTTCACGGAGAAGCCGATCGTGATCGCCGAGATGGGGTACTCGTCGGCGTCGGGCGCGCAGGGGATCAACAACGGAAGCGAAGCGGAGCAGTCGGCGTTTCTTACCCGCGCGCTGGTCGAAGCGCAGAACCTTGGAATGCCGTTCGTGATCTGGTTCGCGGGGTGGGATCCTGCATACGCGAAGGATACGCCGTTCAGCGTATTCCAGCACATCGGGTTGTTGCGCGATGATGGCAGCGAGAAGCCGGCGTGGGCGCTGTGGGCGGCGGCGGCGCGGCGGCCGTACGTGGCGCGATCGGCGGCGGGTGGCGGGTGAGCACGATGTCGGACGATGCACCGGCTGCTTTGGATCCACGGCGCGCATTCATCGTCGTGTCGGGCATGCAGGGCGCCGGCAAGACGACCGTGGCGGCGTTGCTGGCGCGGCGATTCGCGCGCGGCGTACACATTCCGACGGACGATCTGCAACGATTGATCGTGTCCGGCGCAAGGTGGAAATCGCAGCGCGGGTCGGAGGGTGAGGCCGACGTACAGCTCCGGCTTCGCCTACACAACATGTGCTTGCTAGGAGCGTCGTTCTTCGAGGCCGGGTTCACCGTCGTACTCGACGAGATCATCATTGGCGATCGAGTGCCGCACCTTCTCGAAGAGGTTGGCGCGCGGCCGTTCATGTTCGTGATGCTCACGCCCGGTCTGGATGTGGTGCGACAACGCGAAGCCGGGCGTGGCACGCGGCTGCATGAGCAGTGGGGCTGGATGGACGACGAAATCCGTACAGGGACGCAGCGAATCGGCCTATGGATTGATAGCTCCGGCCAAACGGCGGGCGAGACGGTCGACAAGATCATGGCGCGAGTGTGGACGGACGGAATCGTCGACAACTCGCGGGGTTCGTAGTTCGCGGCAGCGGGCGGGGCGAGCCCGGCCCCTACACGGTACGATCTTCCTGTGAACTACGACGAGTCGCTTCGGTGGTTGCTGACGCTGCCTGATTTTGAGCGGACGGGCGATTTTGCGTCGCGACCGGATGTTGCGCCGATGCTGGCGCTGCTCTCCGAGCTGGGCGAGCCGCATCGCGAGCGGCCGACGGTGCACATCGCCGGGTCGAAGGGCAAGGGCAGCACCGGCGCGATGATCGAGGGTGTGCTGGGCGCGGCCGGCATGCGCACCGGTTACTACATCAGTCCGCATCTGCATCGATACAACGAACGGATCCGCGTTGCGGGGCAGGCGATCGATAGCGATGGCTTCGCCGCGGCGATGACGCTTGTGCGTGAGGCGATCGATGCGGTCGGGCCGCAGTTTGTGGGGCGGCAGTTTTTGGCGTTCGATGCGTTGACTGCGGCGAGTTTTGTCGCGTTTCGCGAGGCCGGTGTCGATGTGCAGATCGTCGAAGTGGGGCTTGGCGGACTGTTGGATTCTACGAATGTGTTTGGTGGGTCGTCGGTCGTCGGTCGTCGGTCGTCGGGGGATGGTCGTCAGTCGTCAGTCGTCAGTCGTCAGTTGTCGCGAGAAGGGGAGCCCGCCCGGCATGTTGTGGTGCTGACGCCGATTAGTTTGGAGCATACGGCGATTCTTGGGGACACGATCGCGGCGATCGCTGCGCAGAAGGCGGGGATCATTGTTGAGGGCGCTGCTGTTGTGGTTGCGCCGCAGCGGGAGTCGGCGCTTGATGTGTTTCGAGCTGTTGCGGTCGAGCGCGGTGCGACGCCGATCGAAGTGGCGCAGATCTGTCAGTTGACGCGCACGACGGCGACGGCGGAGGGGCAGCGGTTCAAGTTGAAGACGCCGCGCGCGACGTACGATGCGGAGTTGCCGCTGGCGGGACGCCATCAACTGGACAATGCGGCGACAGCGATCGTGGCGTGCGAGGCGCTCGCGGAGCAATGCAGGATCGAACTGACGGCGGCGCATGTCAGCGCGGGGCTTGCGAATATGGTGTGGCCAGGGCGGCTGGAGGTGCTGAGGCACAAGCCGCTGGTCATCGTGGACGGCGCGCACAACGGCGATTCGGCGAAACGGATGGTCGCGGCGCTGCGCGAGTATTTCGGGTTGTCGCAGGCGACGTTGTTGTTCGGGACGCTCGCCGGGAAGGACATCGCGTCGATGGCGGACGCTGTGGCGCCGATTGCGCGCGAGGTGTTTGTTACGTCGTGGCCGAGTGCGCGTGCGGCCGATCCGCGCGATATCGCGTCGGCGTTGCGGCCGCACGATGTGCCAGTGTCGATGTTCGGCGATCTGGGTCAGGCGTATGAGGCGGCCGTGGCGCAGGCTGGGGAGCGCGGGGCGGTCGTGGCGTTCGGATCGATCGCGTTTGTGGCGGCTGTGCGGGAGTACGTGCTGGGGATCGCGTCGGATGCGATGCGACTGGCGAGCGGCGGCTCGGGTACATCGGAGAACGCTGGCTGAGGCCCGCGTCACGAAACCATCGAGCGCGCCGGATGGTTCCGCATGAGCCGAATGTACTATTTCGTGAAGTGACTTCGCGGCCGCGCGCCGTACTTCGGCGCCAGCGAATCAGCTATGATCAGTGAGGATTCCCATCGACCGGATCGGCATCTGCGAGGGCTCGCGCGGCGAGCGATGGCGCGCGTACACGGGGCATCGGTATGGCAAACAGCAACGGCAACGGACGGCGACGCGTCGTGATTACCGGCATGGGGACGATCAACCCGCTTGGTCATACGGTCGACGCGTTTTGGAAGGCTGCTCTCGCCGGCAAGTCGGGCGTCGGTCCGCTGACGCAGGTCGATTCGGCGGCCTACGACGTACACATCGCCGGCGAGGTGAAGGATTTCGACCCGGAGGAGTACATCGACCGCAAGGAAGCGCGCCGCATGGCGCGATTCTCGCAATTCGCGCTGGCCGCCGCGCGTGAGGCGTTCGAGACATCGGGGTTGGATATCAGCAACGAGGACCCCTATCGCGTCGGCGTCCTGTTCGGCAACGGCATGGGCGGGTATCCGGACACGGACAAAGCGGTGAAGGACATCACGCAGCGGGGCGTGCGGCGCATGGACCCCTTTTACATGGTGAAGATGCTGCCGAACATGGCCGCCGCGCAGGTCGCGATGCGATACGGCGCCAAGGGCTACAACGCGACGATCTCTACGGCGTGTGCATCGGCCGGCAACGCAATGGGTGAGGCGTTGGAGATGATTCGCCACGGCCGCGCCGACGTGATGATCACCGGCGGGTCTGAGGCGGGGCTTTCGGAACTGGGACTGGCATCGTTTCAGGTGATGAAAGCGCTCTCGACAAACAACGATCCGCCTGAGGGAGCGAGCAGGCCGTTCGATGCGAAGCGCGACGGCTTTGTTTCGGCTGAGGGCGCCGGCGTGTTCATCGTCGAAGCGCTGGAGCACGCGCAGCGGCGGGGCGCGCCGATCCTGGCCGAGCTGGCAGGCTACGGATGCACATCGGACGCGCATCACGTTGTCGTGCCGGTTGAAGACGGTGAGACGACGGCGATGTGCATGACGCAGGCGCTCGCCGACGCGGGGTTGCGGCCCGAGGATGTGGATCACATCAACGCACACGCGACGTCGACGCAGATGAACGACAAGTGCGAGACGATCGCGATGAAGCGCGCGCTGGGCGAGTTGGCGTACCAGATCCCGATCAGCGCAACGAAATCGCTGATCGGCCACACGCTGGGCGCGTCGGCGGCGATCGAATCGGTCGCGTGCGTGCAGGCGATTCGCACCGGCTGGGTGCACCCGACGATCAACCAGGAGTTCCCGGACCCCGATTGCGACCTGGACTACGTGCCGAATGTCGCGCGGCAGGTGGACGTGAACGTCGTGCTGAAGAGCAGCTTCGGTTTCGGCGGCCAGAACGCGTGCCTCGTATTCCGAAGGTTCGAAGACTAGTGCGCGTATTCGTCGCGGGCGGCGCGGGTTTCATCGGGTCATCCCTGACCCAGGTCTTGCTGGAAGCGCAGCACGAGGTGACGGTTCTCGACAATCTGTCGAAGGGCTTCCGCGGTCTTGTGCCCGAGGGCGCTCGCTTCATCGAAGGCGACCTGCGCGACGAAGAGCAGTTACGCGGCTGGCTGCGCGGGCACGACGCCGTGATCAACATGGCGGCGTTCATCGAAGTCGGGCGTTCCGTGCTTGAGCCGGTGCTGTTCGCCGAGAACAACATCGTCAACTCCGTGCGCCTGCTGGAAGCGATGCACAAGTCCGATGTCGGCAAGATCGTGTTCTCGTCGAGCGCGACGGTATATGGCACGCCGAAACGGCTGCCGATCAGCGAAGAAGATCCGCTGGGCGCGCAATCGAACCCGTATGGTGCGTCGAAAGTATCGACGGAAGCGTTCGTCGCGACGTACAACTCGCTGTACGGCATGGACGCGATCATTTTGCGCTACTTCAACCCGTACGGGCCGAACGAGTTGCACGAGCCGGAGACGCACGCGATCCCGAACTTCGTCACGTCGGTGCTGGCGAAGAAGGCGATCCCGCTGTACTGGAGCGGCGAACAGATCCGCGACTTCATCTACGTCGACGATCTGGCGCGCGCACACGCAGCGGTGCTTGGGTTATCGGGGTTGCAGTACTTCAACGTCGGCTCGGACACGGGCTCGAAGATGATCGATGTGATCCGCGAGATCACAGACATTGCAGGGTACGACGTGCCGATCGAGGATCTGGGCGTGCGCGCCGGCGACGTGCCTGCGACGTATGCGTCATCGGCGAAGCTGGCTGCTGCGACTAGCTGGCGCGCGGAGGTGGGACTGCGCGAAGGTCTGGAGCGCACGGTCGCGTGGTTTCGTGCGCAGTCCGCGAAGTGACGTTGGGCGGTTGCCTTTTGGCGGGGGTGTTTGGTACCGTCAGCGCATACGGCCCCTCCGCAATACGTCCAATGACGCCCTTCTTTTCGGCGCACACGACGACCCACGGACATGAGGCCGCGCTCGCTTTTGAGCGGACGCAACGACACGGGCAGAACGCCGTGGTTCGCCGGCCATCGTCGACGCCGGAGCACCGAAGGACCCCACGGCGATAGGAAGGAACGCAGAGAACATGGCAAACGGACAGATCAAGCGGCTCGTGCGGGACCGCGGCTTCGGATTCATCCGGCCGGACGGCGCCGAGGAAGACATCTTCTTCCACAGCTCCGCGTTGACGGGCGGCATCTTCGATGAACTGAATGAGGGGCAGAACGTCGAATTCGACACCGAGTCGGATCCGCGCGACCCGAAGCGCAGCCGCGCGATCAACGTGCGCGTCACCGGCTGATCACGCGCAAGACTATCGAGAGCACGGCAGAAGGCCCGGGGCGAAAGCTTCGGGCCTTCTGCCGTCCGTTCGATCCGGCAAGATTGTGCGTAGACTGGTAGGTCCTTTGGGTTCACCGCGAAGACGCGAAGGGCGCGAAGGTATTGGGGAAGGTTTCACCACAGAGGTCACAGAGGACACAAAGGGTTGGTTGGGGGCGTTTCGGAAGATTTAGGGCCACCGCAAAGGGGCGAAGGACGCGAAGAGTGTCGGGAGAAGGTTTCCACCACAGAGGTCACAGAGGACACAGAGGGTTGGTTGGGGGCGTTTCGGAAGATTTAGGGCCACCGCAAAGGGGCGAAGGGCGCGAAGAGTGTTGGGGCCACCGTAGAAGTTTAGGAACATTTCGGGAGCGTACGGCCGGACGCAGCATAGGGAAGCCATGGAACACACGCCGGAGAAGCACGAGACGGAGCGCCAAGTCGCGGGAGTGGAGCCGCTGGAGCCGGCGAGCGTCCGCACGAGCGCGACGCGGCAGCGGATCAGGCGGCGCGCCGGATCTGGCGACGCGGCGTTGGATGCGAAGATCGCCGAGCTGCTCGCGGGCGTCGATGTGCCGAATGCGGATTTGTTGCAGGACACGCTGGAGACTGCGTTCCGCATCGCGCGGACGGCGAATCGTGGCGAGATGAAGCTGGTGCGGCGATCGCTGCACGAATTGGGCCGCGCGTTTCGGGTGTTTGCGCCGTATCGTGGCGTGCGCAAGGTCAGCGTGTTCGGATCGGCGCGAACGGCGAACGACGATCCGGAGTACGCGATCGCGCGTGACTTTGGGTACGAGATTGCGGCGCGCGGGTGGATGGTGATCACGGGTGCGGGACCGGGGATCATGGCGGCCGGGCATGAGGGCGCGGGGAAGCGCAACAGCTTCGGCGTCGGCATCAAGCTGCCAGGCGAGCAGAGCGCGAACGGCTTCATCGCAGGCGATCCCAAGCTGATCGACTTCAAGTACTTCTTCACGCGCAAGGTCACCTTCATGAAGGAGTCGGACGCCTTTGTGCTGCTGCCGGGCGGCTACGGCACGATGGACGAAGGCTTCGAGTTGCTGACGCTGATGCAAACGGGCAAAACGGCGATTCGGCCGGTGGTGCTGCTGGAGCCGAAAGGCGGCGATTACTGGCGGCACTGGGAACGCTTCGTGAAGGCGCACCTGGTCGATCGCGGGCTGGCGTCGCCGGAGGATCTGGCGCTGTTCGAGCGGGCGAACAGCATCGACGCAGCGGTGGCGATCATCGAGCGGTTCTACACGAACTACGACTCGGCGCGGTACGTCGGCGAGCGGTTGGTGATTCGGTTGCGACGTGCGCCTTCGGCGGAGCAGCTCGAGACGCTAAACGATGCGTTCGGCGATGTGGTTACGGCGGGACGCATCGAGCCGATCGGCATCACGCCTGCGGAAGCGCGCGACGGCGACGGCGTCGATCTGGCGCGCATCGCGCTGCGGCCGGTGCACAACTTTGGGCGTATCCGGCAGTTGATCGACGCGCTGAACGCGCTGTAGGCGCGGTGTTCTCGGCCGAACGTCTCATCTCACTCCTCGCGGCTACTTCCATTGATGTAGACAGCTTCGGCGCAACGGCCGATGCTTCGTGCGCCGGCCGTTGCGTATGCTGATCCTGGAGGTGCCGCTATGGATGCAACTGCGCTCGATGACGTGCTTGACCGCTTCGCGAAGACCGGTCCGGAGTTCGGGCCGGGGCTTTCGAACCACGGGCCGATGGCGGCGGAAGCGCTGGTGACACTGGGCCGCACCGCCGCCGTCGAGCGCTGGGTGGACTGGTACGCGCCGAGGCTGGCCGAGCACCCGGAGGCGCGCAACGCGATCGATGCGGCGAGCTGGCGCGAGGCGCTCGGGCATCTGAAGCGCGTGGGCGACTGGATCGCGTTTTTCGACCGTGACGTGCGCGAGCGGCCCTGGCGCGAGGTACTTGAGACGTGGGTGGCGCGGCTGGGACCGGGCATTATGGCGGGCGCGACGCACGGCTTGTTGCGGACGGCTCACGCGGTGCGCACGCTCGATGCGGGCGAGAGCGCGGCCCGACTGCACGAACTGGCGGAGGGCCTGGGGTACTGGGCGGCGCGCTACCAGGAGTTGCCATCCGCAACCGGCGTCATCGGAACGATGAACATCGGCGAGGCGCTGGCGTTGGTCCCGCGCGTCGATTGGCAGCGCCGCACGTACGGCATGATTTTCGATGCCGTGAAGGGCGTCGATCCGGAGACGTTCGGGCCGGTCATTGGCTACGTGGCGACGGACGGTGATGCGGACGCGTTCGTCTCGGATCTGACGCGGACGCTCGTGCGGCACTATCTCGCGAATGCGCAAACGGCGTCGATCTCGTTCATCCACTGCGTGACCGCGCCGAGCGCGCTGCGAACGCTGGCGCCGCATCTGACCGACGCCACGCGCCAGGCCGCCATGCGCTACACGTGGCAGGCGTGCGCCTCGATCTACGCCGCGTACGCGGACCTTGCGCCGGATGCGGTGCCGACGTTCGATGCGGCGGTGGAGTTCGACACGGCCGATCTGATCGAGCAGGCGGTGGCGGGGCGGGATGAGCACGCGATCAAGTTCACGGAGGCGTGCTTGAAGGAGCATCGAATTACGGGCGACCCGGCGTTCGTTGTTGCGGCGCGGGATGTTGTGGTGCGGCTGCGGCGGTAGCGCGTGGGTCCGTATATCAAAGCGCACTGCAGGATAGCCGGGGACGGCTGTCGTCCGACGCGTTGTGGCTTGTTGCCATGGTTTGTCTTCGTTTCGAACGCAAGGTCAACAGGCGGGGCGCCTGTTGACCTTGCAGGCCGGCGACTTATGGCCCAGCAAGCTGCGACGCTAGGCGCGGTTGAAGGTCGCTCTGGAAGCTAGACCTAACGGGCGCGGTTATGTACCTTGCGATCGGCCTCAGGTGCCGGTTTGCGCCTCGTGCTGAACAACGCACCCTGACCCGTTTTCGTGAAACCGCGATTCTGCCCAAGGGAGGGACGAAGTTGCATATTGTTGTCTTGGTGAAGCAGGTTCCCGACTGGGATATCCCGCCTTCGAGCTTCAAAGTTGACGAAGCCGCGAAGAAGGTTGTGCCGCCGCAGGGCGTGGCCCCGGTGACGAGTCAGTTTGACGCGATCGCTGCGGAAGCGGCGATGCGGATCAAAGACGCGGACGCTACCACGAAGGTGACGATCATGAGCATGGGCGCCGCGACCGCGCGCGATGTGATCAAGCAGGGCCTGGCGATGGGCGCGGACGAGGGCGTGTTGCTCACGGATGCGGCGTTCGATGATCTCGACAGCTACGGCGCGGCAACGGTGCTTAGCACGGCCGTCAAAAAGCTGGGCGATGTCGACCTGGTGCTGACCGGACGGCAGGCAGTCGACTGGGACAGCGGAGTGACGCCGACGCTCATCGCGGGCATGCTGGGCGCGCCGGTGATCACGTTTGGCAAGCGCGTTGCCGTCGCCGGTGGCACGGTGACGGTGGAGCGCGTGCTGCCGGACTCGCTCGAGACGGTGGAGGCGTCGCTGCCGGCTGTTGTCAGCGTGAGCAACGAACTGGGCGAGCCGCGTTATCCGAAACTGCCGCAGATCATGGCGGCCGGCAAGAAGCAGGTCACGACGTGGGCTGCGGGCGATCTCGGCCTGGATGCCGGAACGCTGGGCCAGAAGTTGACGCTCGAAGCGCTGTATGTGCCGGTGGTCGACACGAAGGTGGAGATCATGGCAGGCGACACGCCGGAAGAGCAGGCGATGGCGCTGGCGAAGCGGCTTCAGGACGCGAAACTGATCTAAGGCCACTGGAACCAAGAACCTGGAACCTAGAAGCTAGAACCTAGAACCTAGCCCGGGTAGCGGGAACTGAGCGCGGCGAAGTGACGGGCCGCGATAGGACGGAGACGAGACGATGGCAAACGGAGTGCTTATTCTGGCGGAGCTGATGGACGGAAAGATCGCCGCTGTGACGCAGGAGTTGGTCGGCGCGGCGCAGCGGTTGGGCGCGGGTCCGGTGTCGGCGATGCTGCTCGGATCGGGCGTCGAAGGTGCGGCGAGCGGCGTCACGGGCGTTGAGAAAACATACGTGGTCGACGACGCGGCGCTGGCGGAGTACACGACGGACGGCTTCACGAATGCTGCGGCTGCGGTGGTGGCGCTGGCGGATCCGGCGATCATTCTGCTGGGGCAGACGAACGCGGGACGTGATCTGGGTCCCGCGTTGTCGTTCAAACTCGGCACGGCCGTGGCGATGGACACGACGTCGTTGGAGATGAAGGACGGGAAGCTGCACACGACCCGGCCAGCGTACGGCGGTAACGCGCGCGCGGTGAACGGCTTCACGTCGACGCCGGCGATCGCGACGGTGCGGCCGAAATCGCAGGACGCGGCCGAGGGCGGCAGCGCCGGTGTGGTGGAGAAGGTCGCGTTTGACGCGTCGGGCATTCGCACGAAGGTTGTTGCGCGCAATGTCGCGGCTTCTGAAGGCGTACGGCTGGAGGACGCGGACACGGTCGTCACCGGCGGCCGCGGTCTCGGTGGGCCGGAAGGGTTCGCAGATATCGAAGCGCTGGCGAAGGAGCTGGGCGGCGCGGTCGGCGCGAGCCGCGCCGTCGCGGACCTCGGCTGGCGTCCCGTGGGGGAGCAGGTTGGTCTGACGGGCAAGGTCGTCAGCCCGACGTTGTATATCGCGGTGGCGGTGTCGGGTGCGAGCCAGCACATGGCGGGCTGCTCCGGATCGAAGAACATTGTGGCGATCAACAAGGATCCGGACGCGAACATCTTCAAGGCGTCGCGGTTTGGCATCGTCGGCGACTACAAGACGGTACTGCCGGCGTTCCTGGCGGCGGTGAAGAAAGTGCGCGCGGAAGGGTAGGGTTGGACGCGGGATGCGGGAGACGGGAAACGAAGCGGCGGGCGATGTGCCCGCCGTTTTTCTTTTGGGTGAGCCACAGAGGTCGCAGGAGACCTCACCTCCGCGCTGCGCGCTGGTCCTCTCCGCCCGGCGGAGAGGAGATGGTTTTCGGCCCGGCGCGCGGGCTGGAAAGCCGCTTTACGTGCGATGGATTGAACTGGTCGTCGTGGGTCACGGGGGATGGTCGGGCGGAGTGATGAGGTAGGTTGTTGGCATGGAGATCGAGATCGTCATTTCGGGTGAGGTTGTGGAGCGGGTGGAGCTGCTCAATGGGACGGAGACGGTGTCGCTGGATGGTGAGAGCGACGACGGCGTTTGGGTGATGTCCGGTCTGGTGGCATGGAACATCGGGCTGGTATCGAGCGCCGGGGAAGGTGACATAACGCTTGCTCGTGACGACGGGGCGGAAATATTCGGCTCGTTGCTGCGCGGGGAGGTGGTTGAATCCGGAGCCACGGACGCAGGTGATCTCGCCGATCACGAGATGCGGCTGGAGTACGAGATCGACGGCGGAACCGGGGTTTTTGCATCTGCGACGGGGCGCTGTACGGCGTCGGGTACGCTCGCAGCGTCGACCTTCCGCGGAACCTGGAGTCTCGCGCTCGACTTGCCTGAGCCAGGCGGGGACGGATAGATCGCAGGCGATCGGTCGCCACATTTGCGTGTGTGTAGCGGGAGTGTCGAACATTACGTACGACAAAACCGTCAGGGGCAGCGACCACATGGTCCGTTCACATAGCTCACCCACGCACGAGGCTTCGAAGCTGCTGGATCGCGCGCGCCGCTTCGCGGGGCCGTTGCTGGCTCTCGCGTGGTTGCTGGCCGGCGAGGGGGTGCTTTCGTTGCTGTCGCCGCCCGAACGCGTAGACTTCGTTGCGGAAGTTGCCTTGATATCGACCATGATCGGGGTCGCTACGGCGGTCGATTGGTACCTGATGGCGCGGGCTGCGTCGGCGGAGCGCGAGCACCGTACGCGCCTTCAGGAGTTGGCGGACTACGATGTGCTGTCTGGCCTGCACAACTACCGATTCTTGCGGCAAGCGATGCATACCAGCCTGAGCGAAGCGGCGCTACACGCCGCGCCGTGTGCCGTGATCATGCTGGACCTGAACGACTTCAAGGACGTCAACGATCGCTTCGGGCACCTTGCCGGCGATGCGGTGATCGCGGCTATTGGCAGCGGCTTGCGCGCGGTGATCGGCGACCAGGGAATTGTTGCGCGCTATGGCGGCGACGAGTTCACGATCTTGCTCCCAGATATGGACCGCGTGCGCGCCACTTCGGTCGCGGAACGTGTGGCCGAAGCGATCGCGAACGCGTCGATGGCTGCGATGCCGGAGAACCGAAATACGACCGTTACGGCGTCCTACGGCGTCGCGGTTTATCCGGAAGATGGCGCTGACGCGGAATCGCTGATCGCCCGCGCTGATCGGGCGTTGTATGACGCGAAGGCAAACACCAGCGAGATCCGGCTGCGCCGTGATGAGCGGCACGCACAGGACGTGTTCTTCGCCATCGGCGAGGCGACGGGACAATCGCTGGATCCGCAAGAGGTCGTGAAGAACCTCGTGACGGCCGTCGGCAAGTCGCTGAACCTCGACTCATGCACGATCTGGTCCGCACATGACAACGGCGAAATACGAGTACGCTCGTTCTTCGTTGCGGATCCGAATCTTGCGCGGCGATTCGGCGAGTTGCAGCAGATGCGACCGCTGCTGACGGAAGAACTGCGCGAGCGGCGGATGCTCGCGGACCGGCCGGTCTTTATCGATGACATCGTCACGTCAGAGGCGTTCCCTGAGCCTTTTCGCGAACTGTTCGATTCGGGCGTGTGGATGATGAGTGTGCCGCTGCCTGGCCCGCATCCCGGCATGCTGCTTCTGACCGCGAGCCACCTTCGTTCGTCCGCGCCTGCTACCGGTGTCGCCGAGGCCGTCGCACGTCTCGCGTCGGCCGCGCTGCGGAACTCTGACACGTATGCGCGAGCGCGTGAGCAGGGTCAGCGCCTCGCGGGTCTCGCCGGGATCGGCGGCATGCTGTTCGGCGAGGGGATGTTCGAAGATCGCGTAGCGGCCCCCGTGAGCAAGATTGTCGAAGTTACCAAGTTCGACAGCGTGACGTTGGATACGGCCGATCCGACGGGCGCGGACGCGATTCTTCGTACGTTCGATGGACTCGACAAGGAAGGTGCCCCCGTCGGTAACGATTTCCGTGAAATGTGGATGGCGACGCGGCCAACGCTCAGCGAGCCATCGGTGGTCGAGTTTCTGGCGAAAATCTCGGACCCCATCATCATGTACGACCCGGTCGCGGAGTCCGGCGACGTGTACCGAGACGTGATCGTTGCCGGCGGCATCAAGATGGTCGTGGTGCTGCCTGTCGTGTGGCAGGGCGACCTGAAGGGCCTGTTCTACTTCGCGAGCTATACGGAGCACGGCTTCCACTCCGATGATATCGCCCTGATGCGGACGATAGCGGCGCAGCTCGCACCCTCATTGCAAGTCGCGACGCTGCACGTCGAGCTGGAGCGTTCGTACGGCGAGCTGAAGGACGCGCATCGCGAGGCGATCATGCGATTGGCGTATGCGGCGGAGTCGCGCGATCCGTACACGGGGCGGCACTTGCAGCGCATCGGCGCGCTGGCGGAGGAGATAGCGCGGCGCGTTGGGCTCGATAGCGACGGCGTTGAAGCGATCGGCTACGCCGCTATCGTGCACGACCTCGGCAAGCTGCGGATTCCAGATGCCGTGCTGACCAAGCCGGGCGAACTGAGCGCGGACGACTGGGTGATCATGAAGAAGCACCCGGAGTACGGAGCCGACATCCTGGGCGTCGGCGCGTTCTACGATCTCGCGCGCGAGGTCGCGCTGCATCATCACGAGCGCTGGGACGGTTCGGGCTATCCGTTCGGCCTCCAGGGCGAGGCGATCCCGCTCGGCGCGCGGATTGTGATGGTGGCGGACATCTACGATGCGCTGATCAGCGCGCGCCCGTACAAGCCGGCATGGCCGGCGCAGAAGGCGCTGGCGGAGCTGAGTCTGATGCGCGCTGTCAAGCTCTGTCCGGTCGCGGTGGACGCGTTTCTGGCGATGTTCGCCGACGGCACCGTCGCGCGCATCGAAGAAGCGACGGAAGACGCGAGCTTCGAATCCGACTTCCGCGAGCGCTGGGCAGCTTAGCTTAGTGGCTAGTTTGTAGTGAATAGTGGCTAGCTGGCGGCATGAACGCTGCGGCCTGGCGATCGTGACGCTTCGGAACTTGGCGGAATCTGGGGCGTCGCGGACAATGAAGCATGCCGGAAAAACCCGCGCCTGACCTTGATGCGCTGCTGCGGTATCGCCAGAAGCGCGACTTCGCGAAGACGCCGGAGCCGGCCGCCGGTGCGCCGGACGCCGCTCACCCCGACCTGACGTTCGTCGTGCAACAGCACGCGGCGACGCGCATGCACTGGGACTTTCGGTTGGAGATCGACGGCGTGTTGGTTTCGTGGGCGGTGCCGCACGGCCCGTCGCTCGATCCCAAAGACAAACGCATGGCCGCGCACGTCGAGGATCATCCGTACGACTACGGTGGGTTCGAGGGCGTGATCCCGAAGGGCAACTACGGCGCGGGACAGGTGATCGTGTGGGACGCCGGGACGTACTCGCCCGACGAGGGCGGGGTGTTGTCGTGGGGCGATCCGGCCGAGGGCAGCGCGCGGATGCGGGAAGAGTTGGCGGCGGGCAAGCTGTCGTTCACGCTGCGCGGCAAGAAGCTGCGTGGGTCGTGGACGCTGGTGCGCACGGCGCGCGACCCGAAGGACTGGCTGCTGATCAAGCACAAGGATGACTTCGCTTCGACGCGCGACGTCCTCGAGGAAGATCGCTCGATACTCAGCGGCGTCACGATTCGCGACCTCAAGGAAGGGCGCATGCCGCGGATGTCGCAAGCGGGCGGCGCGCCGCATCCGGACGCGCGCGAGGCGCCGTTCCCGGACGCGAAGTCGCTGCGGCCGATGCTGGCGGCGCAGGTCGCGCGGCCGTTCTCGCGCGCGGGGTGGATTTTCGAAGCGAAGCTCGACGGCGTGCGGGCGCTGGCGTTCGTTTCGCACAACGAAACGGGCGAGACCAAGATCGATCTGCGGAGCCGACGCGGAAACGCGACGACGGTGCAGTATCCGGAGGTTGTCGCGGCGGTCGGGGTGCAGGCCGTGCGCACGGCGGTGTTCGATGGCGAGATTGTCGCGATGAACGCGGACGGCGTGCCGAGCTTTCAGGACATCCAGCCGCGGATCAATCTCTCGAAGCCGGCGGAGGTGGAGCGCGTCGCGGCGGAGACGCCGGTGTACTACTACGTCTTCGATCTGTTGTACCTCGACGGCTACGATCTCATGCGGGTGCCGCTTTCCGAACGCAAGGAACTGCTGCGGCGGACGCTGGAGCCGGGTGCGCACATCAAGTTCGTCGAACACGAGCGCGAGGACGGGGAGACGCTGTACGAAGGAGCGGCGGCGCTCGGGTTCGAGGGCGTCGTGGGGAAGCGCGCGACGAGCATCTACGAACCCGGGGCGCGGACGGGCGCGTGGCTGAAGATCAAGAACGTGATGGAGCAGGAATTCGTTGTCGGCGGCTACACCGAAGGCGAGGGTTCGCGCGCGAAGACGTTTGGCGGGCTGCTGATCGGCTACTACGACGGCGACGATCTGCGGTTTGCGTCGAGCGTCGGATCCGGGTTGACCGATGCGGATCTTACGGCGATCAAGAAACAGCTCGTGAAGATTGAGACGGACGTGTCGCCGTTCATCAATCCGCCGACGACGATCGGCGGGCGATGGGGCGGCGGTAAAGCTGCGCGATGCGTCTGGGTGAAGCCGGAGCTGGCAGCACAGGTGCGGTTCAGCGAATGGACGCGTGATGGCGGTCTGCGCGCGCCGGTGTTCCAGGGGCTGCGCGCCGACATCGACCCGCGGAGCGTGCGGCGCGAGGATGTGACCGCGCAGGCGGTGGATGTCGCGGAGGACGATGCCGCGACGCCGGTGTCGTCGGTCGAGCGAGCGGTGGCGTCGGTTGTCGATCAGCTGGCGTCGACGGCGAAAGCGGACTTCACGCTCGATGTGGATGGCGTGCCGATCAAGCTGACGAATCTGGACAAGGTCTTCTGGCCAGCGACCAGCGAGCACGCGGCTCGGACGAAGCGCGAACTTATTCGGTACTACGCACGCGTTGCGCCGTACCTGCTGCCGCATCTGACGGATCGGCCGTTGACGCTGACGCGCTATCCGAACGGCATCGAGGGCTCTTCGTTCTACCAGAAGCACTGGCCGTCGGCGTTCCCGAAGGAGTTCCACGTCGCGCGCGCGTCGATCTATTCGGCGCACAACGATGCGGATGGCGACTACATCCTCGTCAACAATCTGCAGACGCTGATCTGGCTGGCGCAGCTGGCCGATCTGGAGATCCATGCGTGGATGGCGAGCGTTGATCCGGAGCCGGACGCGCGTGGACTGCCGACGGAGTTCGCGGGATCGCAGGAGACGATGGATCGGAGCGTGCTGAACTATCCGGACTTCATGGTGTTCGATCTGGACCCGTACATCTATGCCGGGACGGAGAAGAAGGGCGAGGAG
Organism: Chloroflexota bacterium; assembly: GCA_025355835.1. Classification (GTDB taxonomy): domain Bacteria; phylum Chloroflexota; class Dehalococcoidia; order DSTF01; family JACRBR01; genus JANXYW01. Next base: position 11,812 of record JANXYW010000396.1, on the reverse strand, counting down.
CCGGCGTTGAATCGACGGGCGTTCGAGAAGACGCGCGAGATGGCGTTCTCGTTGAAGGCGTTGCTGGAGCAGCTGCGGCTGTCTTCGTTCGTGAAGACGACGGGGAAGACGGGGCTGCACATCTACGTGCCCGTGTTGCGGCAGTACACGTACGACGAGATCCGCGCGGCGAGCGCCGTTGTGGGGCAGTTCCTGGTGCAGCAGCACCCCGCCGATCTGACGATGGAGTGGCAGACCGTGAAGCGCACGGGCATGATCTTCTTCGACCACAACCAGAACACGCGGGGGAAGACGCTGGCGGCGGAATACTCGCTGCGGCCATCGGCGCAGGCGGCGGTATCGGCGCCGATCACGTGGGAAGAGCTGGCGCGGGTGTATCCGACGGACTTCGACATCGATACGGAGCCGGAGCGGCTGGCGAAGGTGGGCGATTTGTGGGCGGATATTCTCGCGTCGAAGCAGGATCTGCGGGCGCTGATCGAGAGCGCACCCATTGACAGTTGAGCAAGTATTCAACTATCATGGGCGAGATGAGCCACGCAGTTACCGAGCCCGATGTCTGCCAGGTTCGCTACGTCGACGCCGACCTCGTCGAATCGGTCCGCTGCAACCTCGTCGAACGAGAGACGGCGACCGGCGTCGCCGATCTGTTCCGCGTGCTCGCTGATCCGACGCGCGTTTTGATCTTGCACGCCCTCTCGATGGCCTCGCTCTGCAATTGCGACCTCGCTTCCATCCTCGGCGTCACTGAGTCCGCCGTCTCGCACCAGATGCGCGAACTGCGGCTGAGGAAACTGGTGACCGCCGAGCGGCGCGGGCGCATGGTGTACTACAGCCTCAGCGACACGCACGTCCGCCACGTCTTTCAGGACACCCTTCGTCACGTGCAAGAGGGCGTAGATGTCGCATAGCCACGGGAGCAGCGCGTCAACGCACCGCGGCCGGTTGTTCGTCGCGCTCGCCTTGACGGCGTCGTACATGTTCGTCGAAGCGATCACCGGGTTCATCACGGGCAGCCTCGTGCTGGTGGCGGACGCGGGTCACATGCTGACGGATGTCGCCGGGCTGAGCCTCGCGCTGGTGGCGATCTGGCTCGCGCAGCGGCCCGCTACCGGGCGCAAGACGTTCGGCTACTACCGTGCCGAGATCCTCGCGGCACTGGTCAACGCGGTGCTGCTCTTCGGCGTCTCCGGGTACATCTTCTTCGAAACATACCAGCGCCTGCGCGAGCCCCCGACGGTATCGAGCCTGCCGCTGCTTGTCGTCGCCTCGATCGGCCTCGGTGTGAACCTGATCAGCGCGCGGCTGCTGATGAGCGGCTCGGGTGAGAGCATCAATGTGCGGGGCGCGTTCCTCGAAGTGGTGAGTGATATCCTCGGCTCGGTCGGCGCGATCATCGCTGGCGTCATCCTGCTGACGACCGGTTGGAAGTACGCCGATCCGCTGTTTGCCGCAGCGGTGGGTCTGTTCATCCTGCCGCGCACATGGAACCTGCTCAAGGGCGCACTCGACGTGTTGTTCGAAGGCACGCCCGCCCACATCGAGATCGCAGACGTCCAACGCGCCATCCTTTGCGTGCCGGATGTGCAGTCGGTGCACGACCTGCACGTCTGGACGGTGACGAGCGGCTTTGTGGCGCTCAGCGGCCACGTGCAGGTCGGTGAGGGTACGGATCGTGACGCCGCCCTCGTCGCGCTGCGTTCGCGTTTGATGAAGGACTTCGACATCGAACACGTGACGATCCAGATAGAGAATGAGCGGCTGGCGGCCGGGCTGGACCAGCCCTGTTTCCCCGGACAGACTGCCTGCTATGCGGATGGCGCTTCACCGCTCAGCGGCGTTCGGACATGACGACGAGCGTGGGCAAACGTGGATCGCTTTCGCTGGCGAACGATCTCCTCTGGTTGACCGTGGCATGGAACGTTGGCGAGGGCGTGATCGCCGTTTCGTCGGGCTTCATCGCCGGGAGCGTCGCGCTCGTCGGCTTTGGGCTCGACAGCTTCATCGAAGTGACGGCGGCGTTCGTATTGCTCTGGCGGCTGCGACTGCCCGATGAGGACGGGCGAGCGGAGCGGCGAGAACGCGCCGCGCACCAGGTCGTTGGCGCGACGTTCATGATGCTCGCGCTCTACATCCTGATGCAGACGGCGTACGTGCTGACGACAGGCGACAAACCGGAGTCCTCATCGGTTGGGCTCGGCCTTGCGCTCGCTTCGCTTGCTGTGATGCCGGTGATCTCCCTGGTCAAGCGGCGCAACGCGATACGTCTCGGCTCCCGGGCGCTCGTAGCGGAATCCACCGAGACACTCATCTGCTCCTACCTCTCTCTCGCGCTGTTCATCGGCCTCGCCGCGAACGCGGCGTTCGGGTGGTGGTGGGCCGACATCGCCGCGGCGCTGGCGATGGTGCCGTGGATCGTCAAGGAAGGGATCGAAGGGGTGCGGGCGGAGGAGTGTGGCGAGTGAAGCATCGTTTGCGTGAGGACGGATCGTGGCTTAGGGTGAACGAGCGAATATGACAGATGACATCGACTCTCTGCGGGTACCGTTGCGGCCGGTTGACCGGCGCGGGTTTTTGCGCGGGACGCTCGCGGTCTCGGCTGGCGGGGCGTTGCTTGCGGCTGGATGTGGTTCGGGCGGCGGGAGTTCGAAGACGCCGACAGCTGGCGCGTCATCGACTGCTGATGCCGGGGCTTCGCCGACAGCTGGCGCTGCGACGCCGGACGCTACGGCGAACCCTTCGGGCATCACTCCGTATCTGCTGACGCAGGAGTTTGTGACGCGGGAGGACAGCCGGTTTTCCGTGGGACTGCTCGACAAGGGCGGGAAGTTCGTCAACGGCGCTGCCGTGCATCTGCGGTTCTTCTCGATTGGCGGCGCGGACGCATCGACAGGCGTGCTGAAAGGCGAGGGTGACGCGTCGTTTCGCGAACTGAAGATTGCGGGCGCGCACGCCCACGACGGCAGTGCTCAGAGCACTGCCGCGGACGAGAGCGTGTCGTTCTACGTGGCTGATACGCAGTTCTCGAACGCGGGGAAGTGGGGCGTTGAGGTCAGTGCGCGTCTCGCGGACGGCAGCCCGTCGGCGACGATCCAGGCGCCGTTTAACGTGCTGCCGAAGCCGCTCAGTCCGGGCACAGGAACGGTGCCGCCGGCCAGCAAGAACGACACGTTCGCCACGAACTCGAATACCGAAAGCCTGTGCTCCCGCACGCCGGCGTGCCCGCTGCACGACAAGGTGATCGGCGACGTGTTGGGAAAGGGGCGACCGCTGGTGGTCATGTTCAGCACGCCGGCGTTCTGCACGAGCCGCTTCTGCGGACCGGTGCTGGAGGTGCTGTTGGACAAGGCGCCGGCGTACCAGGATCGCGTCGACTTCGTGCACATCGAGGTGTGGCAAGACTTCCAATTGCAAAAGCATCGCCCGGCCGCGGACGAGTGGAATCTGCCGACGGAGCCGTACACGTTCTTCATGGACAAGACGGGAAAGATTCTCGCCAAGATCGAAGCGATCTTCACGGGCGAGGAACTGGTCGCGGTGCTCGATGCGCTTGTAAAGGCGTAGCGCGTGAATGCGCGCGCGACTCGCATGTACTGTGCGAAGCTTCGCGGCGCGAGGTGCGAGTATCCGTTCGGTCCCGAGGTGCGCGTGTACAAGGTGTCGAGCAAGCTCTTCGCGCTGATGCCGGAAGCCGCGCCGTGGAGCATCAGCCTCAAGTGCGACCCGGTCCTGGCGCGGATCTTGCGCGCGAATCACGCGGCGATCACGCCCGGATATCACCTCAACAAGACGCACTGGAACACCGTCGAGCTGGACGGCAGCGTGCCTGCATCGCTGATGCGGGAGATGATCTCCAACTCGTATGAACTCATCGTTTCGAAGCTGACAGCCACGGAACGACAGGCTCTGGCCGCGTTGTAGCGTGGCGAGCGGTGCATCGTTTGCCGACTATATCCCTAAGGGCATCGACGCCCCCGTAGGAGGTGCTGTCTTGAAGCGCGCGTTGTTCTCTCTCGTCATCGTGATGGCGTCCGCAGCTGCGGCGTGCGGCGGCGGCGACAAGAAGTCGCCGACGGCGGAACCGGCCGCGTCGACTGAGAAGCCGGCGGCTTCGGCGACGGCGAAGATCGCCTCGAAGACGCCCGGGTCATCGAAAACGGCGACGGCTGGGAAGTCGGCGACGCCGGGGACGAGCAGCAAGAGCGAGAAGACAATCAGCGGGCTGTTCGGATCGCTGTTCTCGAGCGCGCTGAGCGGCGCCCCGGACGCGAGCGGCGCCGGCGGCCTTGGCGAAGGCGACCCGTCGCTGGCGAAGTATCTGCCGGCGAACTCGGATCTGCCGGACGGGTACACGCCGCAGGGGCAGTTCAACTTCCGTGCGCCGGACGGCATCTCCGATTCGGGCGGCATTGATGTATCGGCGGAGATTGCGAGCACTGGCGATCCGTCGGACAAGACGGACTTCTCGAAGGCCGGCATGCTGATGGCGATGGTGCTGAAGCCGGATGACCTACAGAGCCTCGGCGAGGCCTTCGACTCGATCAAGTCGCTGAACGAACAGGATCTCAAGGACACGCTTGCCGAGGGTGCTGGTGGCGGTGACAGCAGCCTCGTGTTGATCAAGAACGTCAAAGTGCTCGAGGCGCCCGGACTTGGCGATGGGAACGTCGGGTTCCAGATGACGATCGATTTGAGTGCTATCGCCAGCATCTTCAGCGGACTCGCTGGTGATGCGACACCTGCGCCCGACGCGCCCGATCTCTCGAAGCTGGCGATCACGATGCGGATCTATCTGTTCGCACGGGGCGACTACGCCGGCGGCATCTTGCGGATGGCGTTTTCGGATTCATTGGCGAATGATGTGGATGAGGTCGCGCTCGCGAAGATTATCGATAACAAGCTGAAGGGTGCGCCGTAGGGCTTCTGGGTTCGGATATGCGGGGCTCACAGCCGGGGGCGGCTGTGCCACATCGCTCCGGTGTCGCACGCCACCCTGTGTTTTCACGTGGACTGTAGGCGAGCGTCGATTCGGCTTTGCCGGACACACAGCCGGGGACGGCTATGCCACGCGCTGCGCGGCCGCCATCCACCTTTCTCTGCGTTTCGACGATTGGGCGGAGGTGAAGCTCCGCGGGTACTTCTCTTGGCCTCGGGCGGTACTTCCTTCCGTTTTCGGGGTACTTCTTCCGGCTCTTCGACACGGATTCTCCGGTCGCCGCGCACCCGATCGCAGCCGTTCGCCGCTCTTGGCGGCTATTTTTGTATAAAAGTGCATTTTAAGTCGCTTTTCGCTTGATACGACGGTCGGGGCGATCTACGATCGAAGGGCGATGAAGTCCACACGAGACCTGATGCGTGACGTGCTCGCCGTTCGCGGCGAAGCTACCGTTGCGGATATCTCCGGCGATCTCAGCCTGAACCAGGCAAACATCCGCCGCCACCTTGAAGTGATGCGAGCGGAGGGCTTGGTTGACGTAACGATACGTCGGCACGAGATCGGGCGGCCATCGTACCTCTACAAGCTCACGGAGCTGGCCGAGGAGATGAGTTCGCACTATCCGCGGCTTGTGGACCGCATGGTGAAGCGGCTCGCCTCGCAGCCGAACTCGGCGCCGCTGCTGATCGAGCTGTTCAACGGCGTTGCCGAAGACGTGGCGGGGGCGCACCGGCAGCAGGTGACGGGTTTGACGCTCGGCCAACGGGTCGCGGAGACGAGCATCGCGCTCAAGGAAGAGGGCATTGTCGACCACTGGCGGAAGGACGACGACGGCTTCCACCTGATGAACACGACGTGCCCGTACCGCAAAGCGGCGGAAGCATCTGACGCGCCATGCAATGCGGACCACAGGGTCGTGGAGTCGCTGATCGGCGTGCCGGTGGAGCAGGTGAGCCGGATCGTCGATGGCCACCACATGTGCGAGTACGTGATTCGCGACGTCGAGTACGTCGAGGCCAAGGCGAAGTAACGAAGTAGGTGGGCGGGCGTGGTCGCGCCGCTCGGTATCGAGAGAGAAGAGGACGGATGGCGGACGAAGTACTGTTGAAGATTAGCGGCCTGAAGGTTGCCGTCGACGGGAAGCAGATCCTGAACGGCGTCGACCTCGTGGTGAATCGCGGCGAAGTGCACGCGATCATGGGGCCGAACGGCTCGGGCAAGAGCACGCTGGCGAACGCGCTGATGGGCCACCCGAAGTATGCGATCACGGAAGGCACCGTGCTGTTCAAGGGCCAGAACATCTTCGGCCTCTCGCCGGACAAGCGCGCGCAGGCGGGGATGTTCCTCGCGTTCCAGTACCCGACGAGCATTCCCGGCGTGACCATGGTCAACTTCCTGCGCCAGGCGATGAAGGCAGTGCGCGGCGAAGACGTGCCGGTGCGCGAGTTTCGCGAGAAGCTGCTGGCGACGATGAAACTACTGAAGATGGACGAGCAGTTCGCCCGCCGCTACGTCAATGAAGGCTTCTCGGGCGGCGAGAAGAAGCGCGCCGAGATCCTGCAGATGGGCATTCTGGATCCGGACCTGGCGATCATGGACGAGACGGACTCGGGCCTCGACATCGACGCGCTGCGAACCGTGGCTGAAGGCATCAATGCGCTGACGTCGCCGAAGCTGGGCATCGTGCTGATCACGCACTACCAGCGGCTGCTGAACTACATCACGCCGCAGTTCGTTCACATCCTCTATCAGGGGCGGATCATTCAGTCGGGCGGCGCCGAGCTGGCGTTGCAGCTTGAAGAGCAGGGATACGACCCGGTGATCGCGAAGTATGGCCCCGCGTTGGCGGCGGCCGGAGAGAAGGCGTAGCTATGGTTGCGAAGATCATGCCCGAAATTGCGGCGCAGGACGGCTACAAGTTCGGCTTCAACGACAATGACAACGCCGTGTACTCGTACCGCACCGAGAAGGGGCTGAGCGAGGACGTCGTGCGCGAGATCTCGCGCGTGAAGAACGAGCCGCAGTGGATGACGGACTTCCGCCTGAAGTCGTACCAGCACTTCCTGGAGAAGCCGATGCCGACGGGCTTCTGGGGCGGCAGCATCCAGAACTACAATCTCGACTTCAACGACATCTACTACTACGCGCGTGCGTCCGACCGCCCTGAGGCCGACTGGTCCGACGTGCCGGAGTACATCAAGGACACGTTCGACAAGCTGGGCATCCCCGAGGCGGAGAAGAACTCGCTGATCGCCGGCGTCGGCGCGCAGTACGACTCCGAGGTCGTGTACCACAGCATCCGCGCGGACCTCGAGAAGCTCGGCGTCATCTTCACCGACACGGACAGCGCGATGCGCGACTATCCGGACATGTTCCGGAAGTACTTCGGCACGATCATTCCGCCGGCGGACAACAAGTTCGCGGCGCTGAACAGCGCGGTCTGGTCGGGCGGCAGCTTCGTCTACGTGCCACCGGGCGTGAAGGTCGACATCCCGCTGCAGGCGTACTTCCGGATCAACAAAGAGAACATGGGTCAGTTCGAGCGGACGCTGATCATCGCCGACGAGGGCAGCTACGTGCACTACGTCGAGGGCTGCACCGCGCCGACGTACTCGACGGACTCGCTGCACAGCGCCGTCGTCGAGATCATCGTGAAGAAGAACGCGCGCGTGCGCTACACGACGATTCAGAACTGGTCGACGAACGTCTATAACCTCGTGACGAAGCGCGCGGCCGCGTACGAGAACGCCGTCATGGAGTGGGTCGATGGCAACCTCGGCTCGCGGCTGACGATGAAGTACCCGAGCGTGTACCTGATGGAGCCCGGCGCGCACGGCGAGATCCTCTCGCTGGCGATGGCGGGCGACGGGCAGCACCAGGACGCCGGCGCGAAGATCGTACACGCGGCGCCGGACACGACCTCGACGATCATCTCGAAGTCGGTGTCGAAGGGCAGCGGGCGCACGAGCTATCGGGGCGCGCTGAAGGTGTATCCGGGAGCGGTGCGCTCGAAGGCGACGGTGCGCTGTGACGCGCTGCTTCTCGACGAGCACTCGCGGTCGGACACGTATCCGCTGATGGATATCGAAGAGGAGCAGGTGAACATCGGCCACGAGGCCTCGATCTCGAGGATCGGTGAGGATCAGCTGTTCTACCTCCAGAGTCGCGGGCTGACGGAAGTCGATGCGACGAAGATGATCGTCAACGGCTTCGTGGAGCCGATCGTGAAGGAACTGCCGATGGAGTACGCGGTCGAGCTGAACCGGCTGATCGAGCTTCAAATGGAAGGCGCTGTGGGGTAGGGGGCCTCACCCCGGCCTTCGGCACCCCTCTCCACAGCGTGGAGAGGGGATTGGATGGGGAGTTGGCTTGGGAATCGAGCACCTCACCCCGGCCTTCGGCCACCCCTCTCCACGTCGTGGAGAGGGGATTGGAATGATGATTCGGTTTGACATCCGAATTGGTGGGCGCTCGTTCATGCGCCCGGAGATGTAGATGACAGAGACAGTGGTTGGATCCGGATTGCCGTCGGTGACGGAAGCCGATGTTGATGCGCTGATTGCGCGGAGCGATGCGCCGGAGTGGTTGGCGGAGCGGCGGTGGACGGCTTGGCGCACGTATGTGGCGATGGATCTGCCGGATCCGGGCGATGAGGAGTGGCGTCGTACCGACGTGCGTGCGATGCGCTTCGATGGTGCACGGCTGGCGATGGCGGCTATGCCGCTCGCGGACGACGCTGCTGCGCGTGATGGATCGCTGGCGGGACAGCTCGTGCAGCGGGATGCTGATGTGGTCGCGGTGCAGCTCGATCCGGAGCTGGCGGCGCGCGGCGTGATTCTATGCGATCTGCACACGGCTGCTCGCGAGCACGAAGAACTGTTGAAGCGCTATCTGTCGGATGCGGTGCGGCCGAGCGAATGGAAGTTCGTCGCGCTGAACGCCGCGCTGTGGTCGGGTGGGTGCTTCCTCTACGTGCCGAAGGGCGTCGAGATCGCGCTGCCCGTGCAGCTCTCGACGAGCGTGTCGGCCGACGGGCTGGCGGCGTTCCCGCACACGATCATCGTCGCGGAGCCGAACAGCAGGGTGATATTCGTCGATGAGACGCAATCGCCCGACGGCGGCCCCCTCTCCCCCCAGCCCCCTCTCCCACTGGGGGAGAAGGGGAGCGCAGGCTTCGTGAGCGGCGCGGTCGAGATCTACGCGGGCGACGGCGCGAAGGTCGACTACTACTCGATCAACCGCTGGGGCGGCAGCGTCAACAACTTCAACACCGTGCGTGCGATCCTCGGGCGAGATGCGGAAGTGCTCACCATGGCAGCCGGCATCGGCAGCAAGGTGACGAAGATGCGCATCGATGCGGAGATGCCGAACGCGGGCGCGCGGGTGACGCTGCTCGGCGTGACGTTCGGTGATGGCAGCCAGCACTTCGACTACAACACGCTGCAGAACCACGTTGGCAAGAGCACGATCAGCGACCTGCAGTTCAAGTCGGCGCTGACGGATAGCGCGTCGCTGGTGTGGTATGGCATCACGCGTATCAACGAGACCGCGGGAGGAAGCGAGGCGAATCAGACGTCGCGCAACCTGTTGCTGAGCGAGCACGCGAAAGCGTCGCCGATCCCGATTCTCGAGATCAAGGCACACGACGTATCGAAGTGCAGCCACGGCGCGACGGCGGGGCCGGTCGACGAGAACGAGTTGTTCTACCTGGAGGCGCGCGCTATCCCGCGCACCGTCGCCGAGCGCATGCTTGTCGAGGGATACTTCGCGAGCGTCGTCGATCGCATCCCGAATGTGGCACTGCGGTCGCGCATCATGACAGCGATGCTCGCGAAGGCGGGCGGTGGTTCCGGCACGCTGTCGTACGACGACGTGCTGAGCGCGTAGCGCTGCGCGCATGGAAGCGGGAGACGAGATGCGGGAAACGGGATCGCCAGGTGCGGACGACGAAGGGTTCTTGAATGGCGTTAGAGACGGTCGCGAAGGTTAGTGATACGCCGCCGGGAACGATCAGCGTGCACGATGTTGGCGGTGTGAGCATCGCGCTGTGCAACGTGAATGGGCGCTTCTACGCGATCGACGACGTGTGCACGCACGACGGCGGGCCGCTCGACCAGGGCGAACTCGACGGCGAGCAAGTCGAGTGTCCGCGGCATGGCGCAAAGTTCGACGTAACGACGGGGCGCGCGACGGTGCTGCCGGCGGTGCGGCCGGTGAAGACGTATCGCGTCGAGATCGTCGGCGACGACGTGAAGGTGGACGTGGGGTAGGAAGTCGTTCAGTCTCTCGGTCGTTCAGTCGCTCAAGACGACGAGGTGGTGCTGACAGACTGAGCGACTGAACGACCGAGAGACATGAGACATGTACGACATCGAGCAGATACGCAGAGACTTCCCCATTCTCGACCGGCAGGTGCACGGCGTGCCGCTTGTGTATCTCGACAACGCGGCGACGACGCAGAAGCCGCGCTCGGTGATCGATGCGCTTGTGCACTACTACGAGCACTACAACGCGAACATCCATCGCGGGCTGCACACGCTTGCGGAAGAGGCGACGGCGGCATACGAGGCGACGCGGCTAAAGGCTGGGCGCTTCATCAATGCCGAGTTTCCTGCTGAAGAGACCATCTTCACGCGCAACACGACGGAATCGATCAACCTCGTCTCGAACGCATGGGGGCGCAAGTTCCTCAAGCCGGGCGACGAGATCGTGTTCACGGCGATGGAGCATCACAGCAATCTTGTGCCGTGGCAGATGATCGCGCAAGCGACAGGTGCGACGCTACGCTACATCGAGATCGACGACGAAGGCAAGCTGATCTGGGACGATGTGCTGGCGAAGATCGGCGCGAAGACGAAGATCGTTGCGATCACACAGATGTCGAACGTGCTGGGCACGATCAATCCGATCAAAGCGATCGCCGCGATCGCGCATCGATACGGCGCGGTTGTGCTGGTCGACGGCGCGCAGAGCGTTCCGCACATGCCGGTCGACGTGCGTGACCTCGACTGCGACTTCCTGGCGTTCTCGTCGCACAAGATGCTGGGGCCGACGGGCGTGGGTGTGCTGTACGGCAAGCGCGATCTGCTGAACGCCATGGATCCATTCCTGGGCGGCGGCGAGATGATCATGAAGGTGTCGTACGAATCGAGCACGTACGCGGCGCTGCCGAACAAGTTCGAGGCGGGTACGCCGAACATCGCCGACGTGATCGCGTTTGGCGCGGCGATCGACTACCTCGAAGACATCGGCATGAGCGCTGTGCGCGAGCACGAGATGGCGATCACGCAGTACGCGATCGATGCGCTTTCGGCTGTCGAGGGCGTGACGGTGTACGGGCCGAAGGACGCGCACGACAAAGGTGGCGCCGTCACGTTCAACTACGGCGAAGTGCACCCGCACGATCTGAGCCAGGTGCTGGACCAACAGGGCATCGCGATTCGCGCCGGTCATCACTGCGCGCAGCCGCTGATGCGCCGCCTGGGCTGCGTCGCGACCGCGCGGGCCAGCTTCTATATCTACAACCGGAACGATGAAGTGGATGCGCTCGTCGATGGCCTCGGCGCAGCGGACAGGATATTCGGACGTGTCACAACCACAGCCAGAGCTTGAGCTGGACGAGCTCTATCGCGAGCTGATCCTCGACCACTACAAGAGCCCGCGCCACCACACGAAGCTGGCGCGCGCCGATGTTGTGGCCGAAGGCTACAACCCCGTGTGCGGCGATGAAGTCGAGATGGAGCTGGTGTTCGACGGCGAGACGCTGGCGGACATCGGCGTCATTGGGCGCGGCTGCGCGATCAGCCAGGCGTCGGGCTCGATGATGTCGGATGTCGTGCAAGGCAAAGATATCGCGGAGATCCGCCGATTGAGCGG
>JANXYW010000363.1 GCA_025355835.1 Chloroflexota bacterium | reverse complement strand
GGCGGCTGGAAGTCGGTCGGGCCGGATCTGCGTCGCCTGCTCGCGAAGTACTGCGCGTACTATGGCTTCGATGATGCGAAGCTGTACGCCCACCGCGGCTACCAGCTACCGCTCCGCAACGACGATCAGCCCGTCGTACGTGGCAACGTGATGCTCGCGGGCGATGCTGCGGCGCTCGTCGATCCACTCTCCGGCGAAGGCATCTGGGCCGCGTTTGTCAGCGGCCGCCTCGCGGCGGAAGAAGCGCAACGCTTGCTCGCCGGCGATGTCGCCGACCTCTCCGGCTACCAGCGCGCGCTGGACGCAGAGATGCGCGAGGAGATCCTCACGTCGCGGCGATTGATGGCCGTGTTCCAGCGCCTGCCCGCGTTCTCGGTGCTGATGCTGAAGTACAACGGCACGTTCTGGCGCTACCTGACCGAGATCATTCGCGGCGAGATCACGTACCCCGACTTGCCGAAGAAGCTCGGGCCGCTCCGCCACGTCATCTATCGCTGGGGCGACCACGAGATCGCCCGCCACCAGCGCGACCTCGACCGCGCCGCCGCGAAGTGACCGGCCCGATTCTTCCCGACGTCTTCCCCATCCTCGACGCCGGTGAGTTCGTGCTGCGACCGATCCGTGAGCAGGACGCGGCCGACTGGTATCGCTATCTCGGCGATCGTGAAGTTACGGCGCTCATGAGCAGCGACTACGACTCGCAGGCGGAGATCGAACAGATCATCGCCTACTTCGAGGCGTCGTTCAGGGAGAAGACGGCAATGCGCTGGGCGATCGCCAGCCGCGACGACGACGTGATGATTGGCGACTGCGGCTTCAACCACTTCGACTGGCGTGACCACAGCGCCGTCATCGGCTATCAGCTCTCGAAGGAGTACTGGGGAGGGGGCGTAATGACCCGCGCCGTCACGTCGATGCTGCGCTGGGGCTTCGGCCAACTCGACCTGAATCGCATCGAAGCCACCACCAACCCGCTCAATCTCCGCTCGGCGCGCGTTCTCGAGAAACACGGCTTCGTTCGCGAGGGCACGCTTCGCGATTACCGCTTCGACCGTGGCGTGTTCCGCGATTGCTCGATCTGGGGTCTCGTACGACGCGAATGGCTGGATCCCGCATAGCTCACCGCTTGCTGTTCGGCGATACGCGCTCGCACGTGCGAGGCGCGGGCGTGCCCTCGACCGGCGTCGCCGACGGCTCCGGCGTCTCGGTGAGCGCTTCTACCGCTGCGGTCGCCGCACGCACCGTCGCGGTCGCCGGCCCCGGTGTCGGCGGGATGTAGTCGAACCCACAGATCAGCCTCCGCGTGTCGACGACCACGCCGTCGACCGCCGGCAGCGTCGCGAACGAATCGAGCCCGCGGTCCGCAGGTCCCGACACGAGCAGTCCGTCGCGATCGAAGTGCGAACCACCGCATGGCTCCAGGTACAGACCCGGCCCGACGCGCCCCTTCTCCGTATCCATGGTCGCCGTGTTGTCCCACACAACCTTGCAGCCGCGATCGTGACCGTAGTAGCCGGGCGGATACACATACAACGCGCGGATATGGAAGTCGCTGTCGCGTCCGACGTAGAAGTCGTCCAGCGGGAACAGCACAGCTTCGCCGGTGTATTGATTCGTCAGGCGCGACTGCACCAGGCGACCGGGATGCACACTGTCATCGCGAACCGTCGACATGAACGCAACGACCGCGAGCGCCAGCGCCCCAATCGAAAGCACAACCGCAATCGAAGCACCGACGCGCGAGCTGACTACGGAGCGCCGCCTCGGAGCGGTGATCAGGTCATCCACAGGCGCATCGCAGCCAACATGTTAGGTCACGGGCGTGTTCGTGACCGGGGCGCGAATCGGACGGGGATCGGTATCGCATCGTCGCAGTATACGGGCGAAGCGCGCAGTGCGCCGATGCCGCGTGCTTCCGGGCTATGGACTCGAATCGCCGCCCAGACCGCCGGGCAGCTCTTTCACGTCATACGGCAGCGTGAAGTCGTCGGCATTGACGCTCTTCGAGACGCTTTGCGCCTCAAGCTCGGATGCGTTGTCGCCTTCCGTTTTCACGTACAGCAGAGCGCCATCTCCGTTGAAGCATGTCGTCGCGATCTCGGACGTGTCGTTGTCCTTCGTCTTGTAGCACTGGCCGTCCTGGCCGGCGATCGTCCGGCTGCTCTTCTCGATCAGGCTCACATTCGCATTCGCGAAGTCGTTGAGCGAGTCACGCAGTCCGCCAATCGGATTGTTCGCGTCCTTTAACGATGACGGGAAGCAGACACCCTTCCCCGCTTCAAGGCCGAGTAGCGCGCCTAGTTCACCGGCATCCTTCAAACAGAACGCCTGGGTATCGGCGGATTCGATGAAGATGATCGCGGTCTCCACGCCGTCCTGCTTCGTGGTGACTTCCAAACGGAATTTCTTGTCGCCGTCTTTCTCCAACACAAGTTTGCCATCGGACAACTGGGATGTGTCGGAGCCGGTCGCCTTATACGTCGCGTTGAACGTACTCTGCGTGAACTTCTTGCCAATCGCCCGTATCTCGGGATCGGTCGCGCCACCGCCGCTCGTGGTCGCCTGAGCCGTCTTGCCCGATGCAGCGGTGCCGCCCGGGCCGGGCGTCGAAGCTGCGCCCGTCGAGGCTGGCGTCTTGTCGCTCTTCTTGCTGCTGCTGCAACCCGTCATCGCCATCGAACCGGCGATCACTACCGCAGCCAACGCCAACCATCGAGATCCGAACATCGAATATTCCTCCGCGCAATTCCACCAGTCGTCCGCCCGCAACACTATACTCGACGCGTGGCGAGCCGACGGACTGCCATCCCGATGCAGCGGAGACCAATCGCTCCTGAACCAGCGCCGATGACGACATAGTCAGCGCCTCTTGGGTGCACGATACAATCAGCTCGAACGCGGCCTATGCTACCGCCCGGGAGTTTCATGCCATCACCAGCATCGACCGAACAGGTGGCCTTCCGCATCGCGCGGGCCGACGACATTCCGCGCATGGCCGAATTGATGGCCGCGGCGCACCTGCCCCCGCTGTTCATCGAGGAGCATCTCGACGGATTCGTTGCTGCCGATCGTGCGGGCGAATTGATCGCCTGCGGCGGCATCGAGATGTACGAAGATTGCGCCGTGATCCGCAGTGTCGTCGTGGATGAATCCGGGCGCGGCCTCGGACTAGGAGGCAGGCTCGCTGAGATGCTGATGGCGAACGCCCGCGCTGCGGGCGCCGCGGACTTGTACCTCTTTACGGCGGAGGCGCTGCCGTTCTGGCAGCACTATGGCTTCGCCGAAGTCACGTTCAAAGAGTGGAAGAATGCCCCGCGCGCGTCCTGGCAGTACCAGTTTCTCTCCCAAAACCGCGACGTCGTCCCCGACGTGCACACGATGTGGCGGAAGGCGTAGCGCTCGTGGCGCGCATCAGCGTACGCCTGACGCCACGCGCCGGCCGCAGCGCCATCGACGGCTGGGACGGCGATGTTCTCCGCGCACGCGTCGCCGCGCCGCCGGTCGACGGGAAAGCGAACGACGCGCTGCTGCGGCTGCTCGCGAAGGCACTCGGCGTCGCGCCCTCGCGCGTCACGTTGGTTTCGGGTGCACAGTCGCGCGTGAAGATCGTCGAAGTCGATGGCATGACGGCGGACGTCGTCCGCCGCGCGCTTGATGCGATCGCCTAGCGCCGCGGCAGGCGCATCGTGAACGTCGATCCGTGGCCCGGACGGCTCTCGACCGACACGTTACCCTCATGCGCGAGCACGATGTGCTTGACGATCGCTAAACCAAGGCCCGTGCCACCGTCGCCGCGACCGCGGTCGGCTTTGTAGAATCGCTCGAAGACCCGCGCGCGCGGCTCTGGCTCGATGCCGATGCCCGTATCGGTGACGCTGATAGCGACGTAACCGTCGTCGGCCGCCGCCTTCACGGTGATGCCGCCACCCGCGGGCGTGAACTTCAGCGCGTTGGCGACGAAGTTTCCCAGCGCACGCTCCAGCCGCTCGCCGTCGCCGATGATCGCCAGCACGCCGTCGTGCGCTTCCGCCGTGAGCGATAGCCCGGCGCGCTCGGCTTGCCGCGCGAAGCGCTTCACCGTATCGACCACCAGCATCGAAGCATCGAGCGGCGCGAAGTGCAACGGCGCCGCGCCCGACTCGATGCGCGACAGCTCGAGCAGCTCTTCGACCAACTGCGTCATGCGATCGACTTCGCGCTGGATATGCCCCATGAACTCGATTGCCGCCGGCCTGTCGTCGATCGCACCCTCCTGCAACGTCTCAGCGGCGGCGCGAATGCCGGCGAGCGGCGTTCGCAGTTCGTGCGAGACGTTGCTGATGAAGTCGCGGCGCATCCCTTCCAGCCGACGCACCTCCGTCAGGTCGTGAAACACCGCCAGCGCCGCCCACGAGCCCGCATCGTCGATGTGTACAGCCGTCGCCTGCAGCCAGCGCTGCGCCTGGCCATACGCAACCACGCGCACGCTACGTTCGCCGCGTTGTGCAGCCGCGACCAGCAACTCGTTGAGATCGTGATCGCGCACGACTTCGATGAACGGCCGTCCGACGCTCTGGTCTCCAGCGCCGGCGAACATCTGCTTCGCGGCATCGTTGAGATAGACGACAGCGCCAGAACGATCGATGGCGACGGTGGCGTCACTGCTGGCGTTCAGCAGCGATTCAAGTTGCGCGCGCTCCTGCCGCAGCGCGTCTACCGTCGCTGCAATCGCGGCGCCCGCCGCATTGAGCGCCGAGGCGAGCGGAGCGAACTCATCATCGGTCCCAGGGACACGAGCGTCGAACGCGCCCGCGGCGAGCGACTCCGCAGCCATCGTCGCTTGATGCAAATGCCGGAGTCGAGGCGCCAGCAACGCGGCCGTGATCGCGGTGACGCCAATCGCCCCCGCTGCGAAGGCGATCCACGCCGGCCACGCGCCCCCGCCGCCGATGCGTACGATCAGCATCGCGGCACCGACCACACCGATGTACAGCGCAGCGGCGCGGATCACGAGACGGCGCGCGGCCGAGCGATCAGCGGACAAACTTGTACCCGACACCGCGGACAGTAAGCAGTTGCTTCGGACGGCCCGGAGTGTCCTCCAGCTTCTCGCGCAGCCAGCGCATATGTACGTCGACCGTGCGATTACCGCCGAAGAAGTCGTAGCCCCAGACCTGCTCCAGAATCTGGTCGCGCGTAAACACCTGTCCCGCGTTCTTCGCCAGGAAGAACAGCAGGTCGAACTCCTTCGGCTTCAGCAACACTTCGGCGCCGCCACGCAGAACGACGCGGCCCCGCGCATCCAGCTCCAGCTGCCCCGCAACGATCTTCGCGACACCGCTCTCTTCGGCGCGCGCCGCCGAACGGCGCAGCAGGGCCTTCACGCGCGCGATCAACTCACGCATGCTGAACGGCTTCGTCAGATAATCGTCGGCGCCAATCTCCAGACCAACGACCTTGTCCATCTCCTCGCTCTTCGCCGTGAGGATCAGGATCGGGACATCGGATTCCGCACGAATGCGGCGGCAGACTTCGAGCCCGTCCATTTTCGGCAGCATCAGATCGAGCACGATCATGTCCGGAACGTCGCGGCGCGCGGCGTTCAGCCCGGCCACGCCATCCGCCTCGGACACCACGTTGAACCCGTTCTTGCGCAGGTTGTACGAAAGGGTGGACGCCAGCGTCGGCTCATCCTCAACGACCAGCACGGTCTTTGCGCTCCGCTCTGTGGGCGGTGGCTGGCTGATCATGCGGCGTCCTTCATCGAGTCTCCGCTAGTAGCGCGATACGTTGATCTCCTCGAGCTGGCCCGTGACCATGAAGATCACGCGCTCGCAGATGTTCGTCACGCGGTCGGCGATGCGCTCCAGGTTGTGGCATGTCCAAATCAGGTACGTGAGACGCGGCACGTCGGCCGGCACGCGGATCATCTCCTGGATCAGCGCCAGGTACGACGAGTCGTAGAGCGTGTCGACCTGATCATCTTCATCGCAGATCAGACGAGCAGCGCGTTCGTCGCGCTCAACGAACGCCGTCAGAGATCGCCGCAGCATGTCGCCGGCCTTGTCCGCCATCTCGCCGATATCGCCGATGATCGCCGGCAATGGCTCGTCGCCCAGCATCAGGTTGATGCGCGCGATGCCCTCCGCGTGGTCCGCCATCCGCTCCAACTCTGTCGCAATGAAGAGCACGGCAACGAGCACGCGCAGATCCGCCGCCATCGGCTGCTGCAACGCGATCGTGTGAATGCACTTCTCTTCGATCTCGTAGCGTTTGGCATTGATCGCCTGATCTTCCCGAATGACGGCGTCGGAGCGCGCAACATCGCGCGTTCGCAGCGCATCCATCGAGCGCTGCACAGCCTTCTCGACCATGCTGCCCATGATCAGCACGTCGTCCTGCATCTCGCGCAGCTTCTTGTCGAACAGCTCTCTCGTCATCGGAACGATCCTTCTAGCCGAAGCGGCCCGTGATGTAGTCCTCCGTGCGCTTGTCCGTCGGCGCCGTGAACATCGCTTCCGTCAATCCGAACTCGACCAGCCGGCCCACGCGCTCTTCGCCGGCCAGCATGAACGCCGTGTAGTGCGAGACGCGCGCCGCCTGCTGCATGTTGTGCGTCACGATCACAATCGTGTAGTCGCGCGCCAGGTCCGTCATCAGGTCTTCGACCTTCAGCGTCGCGCGCGGGTCGAGCGCGCTGCACGGCTCGTCCATCAGAATCACATTCGGCTCAACAGCGAGCGCGCGGGCGATGCACAACCGCTGCTGCTGCCCACCCGACATACCCATCGCCGGCGCGCGCAAACGATCCTTCACCTCGTCCCACAGCGCGGCGCGCTTGAGGCACTGTTCGACGATGCCGTCCAGTTTCGATTTACCGCGAACGCCGTGCTGCCGCGGGCCGTAGGTCACGTTGTCGTAGATGCTCATCGGGAACGGGTTCGGCTTCTGAAACACCATGCCTACATGCCGCCGCAGTTTCACCACGTCGATGTCCGAACCGAGAATGTCCACACCGTCCATCTCGACGCGCCCCTCGCAACGGGCGTTCGGGATCAGATCGTTCATGCGATTGAACACGCGCAACAACGTGCTCTTGCCGCAGCCCGATGGCCCGATGATCGCGGTGATCGCGCGGTCATGGACATCGAGCGACACATCGCTGATCGCGAGCGCGGTGCCGTACCGCACGCTGAGCTGGCGCGCGCGAAGCCGCACGTCGCGCGCGGCGGTCTCGTCACGCTGAACGTTCGCGCCAATGGCGATCGGGCGGGCGGCAACGGCTCTCGGCTCTCTCACGATCGTCTCCGCCAGCAGCGTACCACTCATCCGAACCGCCCTGTCACGTACGCTTCCGTCCGCTGGTCCGCGGGCGCGGTGAAGATCGTATCCGTATCGGCGAATTCCACCATGTGCCCGCCCTGCCCGTCCTCCGACAGCATGAACGCCGTGAAGTCCGAAACGCGCGCTGCCTGATGCATGTTATGCGTCACGATGATGACCGTGTACTCGCGCGCCAGTTCGCGCATCAGGTCTTCGATGCGGAGCGTCGCCACCGGATCGAGCGCGCTGCACGGCTCGTCCATCAGGATCACGTCCGGCCGCACAGCGATGCAGCGCGCGATGCACAGCCGCTGCTGCTGTCCGCCCGAAAGCGAGATCGCGGGCGTCCGCAACTTGTCGCGCACTTCGTCCCAAAGACCGGCCTTCTTCAGCGCCCACTCACTGATGTCCGATAGCTCGCTGCCGTGCGCGCCGCCGAGCTTCGGACCGACACCGACGTTGTCCCAGATCGACATCGTCGGAAACGGGTTCGGACGCTGAAACACCATCCCGACGCGCTCGCGGATCTCCGCAGGGTCGACGTTCTTCGCGTAGATGTCGCGTCCATCCAGCAGCACCTGACCTTCGACGCGCGCATGCTTCACCACTTCGTGCATGCGATTCAGGCAGCGCAACAGCGTCGACTTGCCGCACCCCGACGGGCCGATGATCGCCGTGATCTGATGCACCGCAAACTCGATGCTGACGTCGCGCACCGCGGCCGTGCCGCCATACCAGGCCGTCAGCCCCGTCACGCTCATCGCGACATCGGTGGCTGTCGTCGCCGGTACGGACGTTGTGGCCGCGACCTCGATCGTCATCGTCCCCTCCGTTGCAGCGCCAGTCGCGCGCCGACGCTCAAGAGCAACACCAACATCACCAGCACGAACGATCCGGCGAACGCTTGCTCGTGCTGGTACTCGAACGGCCCCGTCGCGTACGTGTAGATGCGCAGTGGCAGCGCATCGATCGGCCGAAAGACATCGGTGCTGTAGAAATTGTTCCCGAGCGCCGTAAACAGCAACGGCGCCGCCTCGCCTGCGACGCGCGCCGTCGCCAGCACGACGCCTGTCATGATCCCGCTCGATGCTGCCGGCAGCACGATCGTCATGATCGCGCGCCACTTCGGCACGCCGAGCGCGTACGCCGATTCGCGCGTCAGCTGCGGCACCAGCAGCAGCATCTCTTCCGTCACGCGCGCCACAACCGGCAGCAGGATCAGCGCCAGTGCGATCGCTCCCGCGAACGCCGTGAACTTCTGGTCGGAGCCCGTCAGCCGTTCGAGTCGCCCCATGTTCAAGACGACCGCCGTGTACACGAAGATGCCGATCGTGATCGATGGCACGCCCGCCAGCACATCGACGAGAAAGCGCACCCCAAACCCGAGCCGCCCTTTGCCGTACTCGGCGAGATAGATACCCGTAGCGATCGCGACCGGCAACCCGATGACCAGCGTCATCGCGAGCAGCATCGCGCTGCCGACGATCGCGTTCTTGATGCCGCCGCCGGGCACGCCTGTAGGCCCCGGATTCTTGCTGAGCAATTCGAAATCGAGCGCGGGCAATCCCTTCACAAACACGAACACGAGGATCGCGAACAGCGGCACGATAACGCCGATGCCGGCGGCAACGATCGCGCCGGCCGCGATGTTATCGACCGTCTTCCGTCGCCGCCGCGCCCCACGCCCCTGCGCGGCGATCATTCGACCACCGTCGTGATCTGCCCGCGCGTGACGCGCCAGACGAGCGCGCGCGCGATGGCGTTGACGAGCAGCGTGATCAGCAGCAACAGCAGCCCGATATAGATCAGCGCCGCCTCGTGCGTGGAGTTCTCGACTTCACGGAACTGGTTCGCGATCACGCTCGCCATCGTGTACGCGGGCGAAAAGATCGAATCCGGGACGTTCGTGCTGTTGCCGATCACGAGTGCGACCGCCAGCGTCTCGCCGATTGCTCGTGCCAGGCCGAGAATCGCCGCGCCGAGCACGCCCGAGCGCGCGTACGGCAGCACGGCGATGCGGATCATCTCCCAGCGCGTCGCGCCCAGCGCCAGAATGCCTTCGCGCTGCGATCGCGGCACGGCGATGATCACATCGCGCGAGATCGCGATGATCGTCGGCAGAATCATGATCGTCAGGATCAGCACGGCTGCCAGTACGCCGACCGCCAGCGCCGGGCCCTTCACGAACGGCATCCACGAGAAGTAGTCGAGGATGAACGGTCCCGACGTCTTCTGGATCCACGGCCCCAGCACGAACACGCCCCACAAGCCGTACACCACGCTCGGGATCGCGGCGAGCAGCTCCACCATGTACGAGACCGGCACGCGCACGTACGGCGGCGCGAACTCGACGAGAAACAGCGCCGCGCCGACGCCGATCACCGTGCCGACGACCAGCGCCAGCAGCGACGTGACGAGCGTACCCGCGATGAATGGCAGCGCGCCGAAGCGTTCCTTCGGTGGGTTCCACTCCGTCGACCAGATGAACTTCAGCCCGAACTTATCGATCGCCGGCCACGCCGTGTGCGTCAACTCGACGACCATCAGCAGCAAGATCACGACGACCGCCATCGCGGCGATCGTGACGAAACCGCGGAACAGCAGTTCGCGCGGATCGAGGCCGCGCATCCGGCCGCCGGCCGCGCGTTGGAAATCAGGCGTAGGTCGCGCTTCGGTTATCTGCATCGCGTCCGAAAGATAGCAAAGGCGGGCCGGTGAAAGAGCCATCACCGGCCCGCCCGCTGAACTCGTTCGTTACGGCTTCAAGACGGGCGCTCCGCCGGACACGATGTCCGTCGTCAGCGTCTTCTCGACCATCGCCACAACTTCCTTCGGCAGCGGCGCATAGCCTAGCTCCGTCGTCGTCTTCTGGCCGTCGTGGATCGCCCACCACAGCAGGTCGACGAGCGCCTTCGCCTTCGCCGCGTCCTTCTGATCCTTATAAAGCAGGATGTACGTGAAGCTCGATATCGGGTACGCGCCCTTCGTCGCCGAGTCGACGATGCTCGTGCGATAGTCGGCCGGAATCGTCACGCCGGACGCAGCAAGCGAAGTCGAGTCGGTGCTCGGCGTCACGTAGTCGCCGCTCTTGTTCTTGATCTGCGCTGCCGGCAGGTTGTTCTGCTTCGTGTAGACCAGCTCCACGTAGCCAATCGAGTTCTTGTTCTGCTTCACCTGCTGCGAAACGCCCTCGTTGCCCTGGCCACCGAGCCCCACCGGCCACTGCGGGTTCTTGCTCGTCCCCGGCCCCGCCTTCCACTCCGCGCTCACGTGGCTCAGGTAGTCGGTAAAAACAAACGTCGTGCCGCTACCGTCCGAGCGGTGTACGACGACGATGTCCGCCGACGGCAGCGTCACGCCCGCGTTCTGACCGGCGATCGCCGCGTCGTTCCACTTCGTGATCTTGCCGAGATAGATCTTCGCGATCGTATCGCCGTCGAGCTTGAGCGCCGTCGTCACGCCGTCGATGTTGTACGTCATCACGACCGCACCGAGCGTCGTCGGTACGTGCTGGATGCCTGCGGCCTTCGACACTTCGTCGTCCGACATCGGCGCATCGCTGGCGCCGAAGTCCACCGTCTTCTCGGTGATCTGCTTGATGCCACCGCCCGAGCCGATCGACTGATAGTTCACTTCGACGCCGCTGGCGACGCTCGCCTTGTAGTCCGAGAACCAGCGCGTGTACAGCGGCGTCGGGAACGTCGCCCCCGCGCCCGTCAGCTTGGCCGAGTCCGCCTTCCCGACGTTCGACGGGATGCTGCTGCCGCCCGCCGCGGGCGTCGTCGCCGCCTTCGTCGCCGCGGATGTCGCACCGGCCGCCGGCGTCGTCGCCGCGCTCTTTGTCGGCGTCTTGTCCTTACTGCTACTGCTGCTGCATGCGACGAACGCCATCGCGCTCAGCGCCACGACCCCCGCCGTCAACGCAACGCGCCTGACTACCTTCCAGGTTCCCTGCTTGTCGTTCACATCTGCTCCTTCCGGTCTATGCCCGGTCCAAGCCCGCACATCCGCGGCGGGCGCCCAACTCCTCCAACGAGTCGATCGCAGGCTAAGCGCGCCTCATTAACGGGCGATTAACAGCAATTAACGGAGGGTAAAGATAGGGGCCTGTTGGGTTCGCAGTGTTAACGTAACGAGCGCGACGACGCTGACGACGACGACGAGCAGCACCAGCGGCAAGACGACGATTCCTGCGCCGTTAGGCACGTCTTGCGAGATCAACCTACAATTTCTTAGCATTGACCGTGATTCCAACAACGACTACTTGACGCTGGTTGTTGACAGAAGCCTGCTGCCCGAAGATGCTTGTGCAATCCACTGATGACGTAGTTGTGAGGTGCTGAGATGAAGCGAATGGCCGTTGCTCTCCTTCTTGCCGTCCTGCCGGTCGTAGCCTCAACCTTGGTGGTTAGCGGAATAGCGCTGGCCGGGCCTCCCCCACCGGCTAGCATCACGCTCGTCACGCCCGTATCGGGCGCGACAATTCAACAGAATGATTCAGCGCTGGCGGGAACGTGCACGCTTGATCCCAACCGGGGATATGGGTTCAGCGTCGCTTATGATTGGGACGCCCCGCTGGTCAAGCAAAAGGGTGGGTTTACCGCGTTTGGCGGCTCTTACCACCTGGTGGTCCAACACGGCGCCAGCACCCCCGCGCTCGACGTAACCGTGACCACATCCAGCTACACCGACTTGGCGTGCAATACCTTCGTCATCGACAACAACCTTGCCGATTGGCACTGGCGTGTCACGGCTGTGAAGGGCGGCAAAGTAGTTGCCGATTCGGGGCCGAGGAGCTTCAGTTTCGCCCAGTGTCGACTGGCCAGTACCGCACCTTGTTCTGCCCCTTTTTAGGAGGGTAGATAGCGACGCTACGATCGAGTGGCCGC
>JANXYW010000332.1 GCA_025355835.1 Chloroflexota bacterium | reverse complement strand
ACCTCGAACGGCGCGATGCCGATGACGCCGCGGCTGCGCGTGCAGATGCGCGAATCCGTATCGACGATCACCTGGCCCGTCGCATCTGTGCGCACGTTCAGGCGATCGAGATCGCCGTAGCTGTTGCCGAACGAGTACTTGCCATCGACGCGCCACACCGCCCGCCCGCTGTTGCAGTCCTCGACGAGCGCGCCGGCCGTGCCGGCGATTGGCGCCAGCGTGCCGATACCCGCCTTATCTTCGTAGTGGACGCGACAGTCGCCGTTCAGCTCCTGTTGCCGCGACGAGCGGTCGTACAATGCAACGAAATCGCCGTTCGGCAGGTGCGTGAGGAAGATGTGCTCCTGCTCGAAGTAGTTCACGGAGCCAGTCGGAAGCGCGTCGGTCGTGCCGGCTACGAATCCGTGTATGGGCTGATCCGCGTCGTCTCCTTCGTTGAAGATCGTGCCGATGGCGATCACGATGCCGGTGAGGATCGCGAACCCGATCGCGCCGCGCAGCAGACAGCCGCCCGCGCTAAACCGCCGCTTCGTCGGTTCGACGGCAGCCTCGTTCATGCCGCCCGGCCCGCGACGCGAACCGCGATCATCGCTTCGAGCCGTAGTGCCGATTCGAGCGGGAGATCGGCTCCACGCACCATCGCTTCCTTCGCGCCACGAAGCGCGGCTTCCGGCATCGACGCGAGCTTCGCTGCCACGGATGCCGCCTCATCCTGGAGGCGCGCGCGCGGAACAACGCGCTGCACCAGTCCATAGCGCAGGGCGGTCGCTGCATCGATCGGCTGGCCGCTAAGGATCATCTGGCGTGCGATGCCGGGCGGAACCGCGCGCGGTAGCGTCTGCGTGCCGCCGGCCGATGGGATGTAGCCAAGGGTCACTTCCGGCAGTGCGAACGTCGCGTCGTCCGATGCGATACGGATGTCGCAGAACAAGCTCATCTCGCAGCCCGCGCCGAACGCGAAGCCGTGGATCGCGGCGACGAGCGGTTTCGTGCAGGCGAGCATCGCGCCCCAGATGTCGCGCTCTTGGCGCGCCCGCCGCGCCTCGACGTACGACGGCGCAGTGCCGAATTCGCTGATGTCCGCGCCTGCCGAGAACGCGCGATCGCCTGCCCCGCGTAGCACGGCGACGCGGATCTCCGGATCGTCGCGTACGGCCGCCATCACGCCCCACATCTCGTCGCGCACGGCCATATTCATGGCGTTCAGGACGTGTGGCCGGTTCAGCGTCAGCCAGGCGACGCCGTTGTCGGCCTTCTCAAAGAGCAGCACAGCTTCGTTCACGATCTAAGGCTAACAGGGCGCCGGGAGGCGCAGTAGCCGTCCCTCACAAGCACACTCGTTTGATCGCGCACCACATGCACCCTACGATGTACAGAGATGACACCCGACGCTGCGATCCCCGCTGCCGATACCGAGGCGTTTCTCGTCGAACTGGACGCGTGCCTCGACGAGATGCGCCCGTACGTGCACTCGCACGGCGGCGAGCTGAACCTCGTCGAATGGATTCCGGAGGAGGGGCGGCTGAAGCTGCAGCTCGCCGGCTCCTGCCACGGCTGCCCCATGAGCATGGTGACGATGAAGCTCGGTATCGAGCGCATCGTCCAGGACCGATTCCCCCAGGTCGAAATCGTCGAAGCGATCAAAGTCGACGACTTCGAGTACCCGGAGCTGGGCGCAGACCTGGTCACGTAGCCTCGAACAACAAGCGATAGTGCGGGAGCCGAATGGCCATCTACGCCATCAATGACGTCGTCCGCCGTTTGCGCGACTCGCTCAGCGATCTCGAATTCGGGCTTGCGCGTTCCCCAGAGCAATGGCATCAGGCGCTTCCGCCTGAACTGCCGGCCGACGCGTGGACTGTCGCAATGAACCTCGCCCATCTCACGATCTATGAAGAGAGCGTCGCGCTGCGGCTGCTCGGCTCGTTCGACCCGGCGTTCGATCCGGCAGGCGAACGTCGCGGCGGTGACGAGGCCTGGTTCTACAACGAAGCACTCGCGCTGTCCGCCGAATCGATCGAGGCGATGCTGTCTCGTCTTCGTGCAGCGCGGTTGGGTCAGATCGAAATCGTCGAAACGCTCGGCGAAGAGCGCATCAACTCCGGCGTCACGCCGCTCTGGCCCGACCCAGAACACACCGCAGGCTGGGTCGCCACAAAGACCTTCCAGCACACCTGGGAGCACGGCAACGCGATTCTCCAGGTGGCGCTCTTCGCGCCGCGGTGACGGCTCAATTGCCCAAAGGATAGGAAGGTAGCGTGGACTTCAGTCCGCGCTACGAGACCAGATAAGGCCGCTCCTGCCGACTCAGGGCCGGGGACGGCCGTGCCACTCTTGTCTTCCCTGGACGCCAATCCGTGAAATCCGCGTGATCCTTGTTTCCCGTCGGCCCGTTAGAACGCAGCGAACTCGTCCGCGAACAGCGCCGGTGCACCGCCCGTGTGCAGGAACACGATCGTGCCGCTGAGTTGCCCGCTCTTCACTCCGGCGATCAGCCCCGCCATCGCCTTGCCGGTGTACACCGGATCGAGCACGAGCGCTTCGGTGCGCGCGGCGAGGCGCACGGCGTACTGCGCCTCCTCCGTGATCGATGCGTAGACCGGTCCGCAGTGGTCGGCGATGATCACGTCGCCGGCGGGCGGCGGGCGATTCGCGAGCGTCGCCGTCTTCGCGGCTAACTTCAGCACGCTGATCGCGAGCGGCGTCTTTGGGCGCGCGACATCGATGCCGAGCACACGCACTTCGCGCGGCAGCCCCGCGAGTAGACCCGCCTGCGTGCCGCCGCTGCTGCTCGCCGTCACGATCCAGTCCGGCGGCGCGTCCATCTGCGACAGCAGCTCATCGGCCGCAGCCACGTAGCCGAGCGAGCCGACGGGCGTCGCGCCGCCGATCGGCATCGGGTACGCCTTTGGCCCGATGTCGGCGGCGATGCGCTTCACTTCGTCCCAGATCACGTCCCAATCGTCGGTGCCGGCAAAGTGCAACTCGGCGCCGAAGATGCGGTCGAGCAGAATGTTGCCGGATTCGTGCGCGGGCGCATCGCCGGTCAGCACGAGGTGGCACGCCATGCCTAACTTCGCCGTAGCAGCAGCGGTCATCCGCGCGAAGTTCGACTGCGCGCCGCCGGCGGTGACGACGGTGTCGCAGCCCTTCTCAACGGCATCGCGCATCAGGAAATCGAGCTTGCGCGCCTTGTTCCCGCCCATCGCCAGCCCGGTGAGGTCGTCGCGTTTGATGAGAATGCGCAGCGGCCCGGTCGCGAGTGGAGCCAGCTCCGTCGTCAATCGCGGCGCCTCGTCGAGCGGGGTGGGGAGGTAGGAAAGCTTCATGTTGTCCACAGATTACACAGATGGGTACAGATTCGGGGCGTTCCTCCGTTCGGGCGGTTGACAGCATGGGTCGAACGGAGCTACGATCTCGCGCGAGCACTAGTGAGTGACCACTCACTATGCTTTTCGGGAGCGATATCGTGGTCCAGCAGCGGGCACGCAGACTTCCGGCGGATAAGCGCAAGCGCCAGATCATCGAGAGCGCGCGCGGCGTCTTCGCGTCCCAGTCGTACGCCCGGGTCGGCACCGCCGACCTCGCTCGCGCCGCCGGCATCTCCGAGCCTGCGCTCTACCGCCACTTCGCCGGCAAGAAGGAGCTGTTCGTCGCGACGATCCGCGCGACCGGCCCGCGCCTGCTCAAGATCTGGGAAGACATCTCTGTGGACTACGAGGACCCGATCGAGACGCTGTGGGCGATCGGCGTCTACTACTACGACCACCTCGAATCGCACTCCGCGAACATGAAGCTGCAGTTCCGCGCGCTGTCGGAGGCCGATGACCCGGACATTCAGTTGGCGCTGCACGACAACTTCGAGGCGTTCGTCGAGTTCGTCGCGGACACGCTCGAAGAGGGCAAAGCGCGCGGGGTCGTTAAGCGCGATGTCGACACGCGCGTGATCGCGTGGCAGTTCCTCGGCATCGGCATGGCGCTCGACCTGATGAACATGCTCGGGTTCAAGGACGAGATGGATCACGCGCGAGCCGATCTCTGGGGTCGCGTCTACCTCGAGACGGTGCGCAAGAAAGACAGCCATCGCCCGCCGTACGTAACAGCAGAAGGCACGCCGATGCGCGCGCCGGCGGGCTCGGTATGACGACGAGTAAAGGGAACAAGGATTTCGCGGATTTCACGGATGGTGTTGGGGATTGACCGTGGGTGCCCGCGCATCCTGTAGGGGCGCACGGCTGCGCGCCCCGTGCGGGAGCACCAACGTTGTAGGGGCGGCCCCGTCCGGCCGCCCGGTGCGGGCGCGAAAGTTGACGCTAACGTGAAGGTAGTAGAAGATCGACAAGTTTCGCAGCAGATAGGTTCCAGGTTCTCGATTCTAGGTTCTGGTAACAACTGATGGATTTCAACGACACGCCACCTGAAGCCGCGTTCCGCGCTGAAGTGCGCGCGTTTATCGAGGACGAGTGCCCGCCCGGCATCAAGCGGCGCGGCTTTCGTGCGGCGTTTGGCGGCGGCGGCTGGGACGACATCCACATGTCGCGCGAAGAGTACTTCGCGACGAACGGCGGCTGGGTGAAGAAGCTCGCGCAGCACGGCTGGATCGCGCCCGCGTGGCCGAAAGAGTACGGCGGCGCGGGGATGACCGTCATGGAGCAGTTCATTTTCAGTCAGGAGATGTCGCTCTCCGGCGCGCCGCGCGGCGGCAACTTCGGCATCGGCACCGGCTGGGCAGGCCCGACGATCATCCTTCACGGCACGGAAGAACAGCGGTTGAAGTACCTGCCGGGCATCGTGCAGGGCGATGAAGTGTGGTGCCAGGGCTTCAGCGAGCCCGGCGCCGGCAGCGACCTCGCGGCAGTGCAGACGCGCGCGATCAAGGACGGCGACGACTACGTCGTGAACGGGCAGAAGATCTGGACGTCGGGCGCGCACGTCGCGCAGTACATGATCCTGCTCGCCCGCAGCGATCCGGACGCGCCGAAGCACAAGGGTATCAGCTACTTCATCGTCGATATGAAGTCGCCCGGCATCGAAGTGCGGCCGCTGGTGAACATGGCGAACAATCACGACTTCAACGAGGTCTTCTTCGACAACGTGCGCGTTCCGGCGAAGAATATGATCGGCGAAGAGAACCGCGGCTGGTACGTCGGCACGACCACGCTCGACTTCGAGCGCTCGGGCATTGCCACCAGCATCTCGCACTCGCTGATGGTGAAGGATCTCGCGACGTTCGTGCGCGAGAACAAGGGCCAGGGGTTCATCTCCGAGAGCAAGACCGTCAAGAACGAGATCGCCGACCGCATGATCGAAGCAGGCGTCGAAGAGATGCTGTCGTACCAGGTGATCTCCATGCAGAACCGCGGCCTCGTGCCGAATAAGGAGTCGTCGATCGCGAAGCTCTTCTCGTCGGAGTTGGATGTCCGCATCGCCGGCACCGCGATGCGCGTGCTGGGACCGTACGGTCAGCTCATGACCGGCAGCGAGCACGCCGCCGCCAGCGGCCGCGTAGGCAGCACGTACCTCTACGCGACAACCAGCACCGTCGGCGGCGGCACGAGCGAGATTCAGCGGAACATCATTGCGAGCCGCGGGCTCGGGATGCCCCGCGCTTAAGACAAACGAGCACGTAGCGTGACAGAACAAACGACAACGGAACCGACGACCGACGACCAAGCGGCAGAATGGAGCGACACATGAACTTTGGCGACAGCACGGAAGAGGCAGCGTTTCGGCAGGAAGTGCGCGACTTCGTCAACGCAGAGATCAAGTCTGACTTGAAGAGCGGCGAGTTGATGGATACGGGCATGTACCGCGGCGCGTTCGAGCGCCTGAAGGACGTCCGCGGCAAGCTCTCGAAACGCGGGTGGATCGCGCCGGCATGGCCGAAGGAATACGGCGGCGCCAGCCTCTCTGTCATGCAGCAGTTCATCATGAACGAAGAGTTCGCGGCGAACCGCGTCCCGCCCGTTGGCGGCATGGGCGTCTCGATGGTCGGCCCGACGATTATCACGCACGGCAACGAGGATCAGCGCAAAGAGCACCTCAGCCGCATCCTCTCCGGCGACGTGCAGTGGTGCCAGGGTTTCAGCGAACCCGGCTCCGGCTCCGACCTCGCGTCGCTACAGACGCGCGCGGTGAAAGACGGCGATGACTACGTAATCAACGGCCAGAAGATCTGGACGTCGGGCGCATCGCACGCGCACTGGATGTTCATGATGGCGCGCACCGACCCGGATGCGCCGAAGCACAAGGGCATCAGCTACTTCCTCGTCGACATGAAATCGCCGGGAATCGAAGTGCGGCCGCTGACGAACCTCGCGAACCAGAACATGTTCAACGAAGTCTTCTTTCAGGACGTGCGCGTGCCGGCGAAGAACATCGTCGGCGAACTCAACCG
>JANXYW010000292.1 GCA_025355835.1 Chloroflexota bacterium | reverse complement strand
AGGATGTCGTCGACGATCTGGAACGCCATGCCGACGTTGAGGCCGTACGTGCGCAACGATTCCTGCTCGTCCGCGGAGCAGCGCGCGACCATCGCGCCGCCTTCGGCTGACGTCGCGAAGAGCGATGCGGTCTTGCCTTCGATGCGGCCGAAGTATTTGATCGTGTCCTGGCCGTAGTCGTACGCGCTCATGTCCTGATGCAGCTCGCCGCCGGCGATCGCCATGATCGTGTGCGCGAACAGGCGCACGACTTTCGTGTTGTCGGTGCGCGAGATCAGTTCGGCGGAGTGAGCGAACATGTAGTCGCCCAGCATCACGGCAACGGAGTTGGTGAACAGCTCGTTCGCCGTCGGGCGGCCGCGGCGTGATGGCGACGCATCGATCACGTCGTCGTGCACCAGCGTGGCCGTATGCAACAGCTCGATCGACGCGGCGAGCGGGACATGCACGTCGATGTTGTATTCGCCGAACTGCCCCGCGAGCAGCGCGATGGCCGGGCGCAGGCGTTTGCCGCTCGCAGCGAGCACGTGCGCGAGCATCTTCGACAGCGCCGGAAAGCTCTCGACGTGCTTGATCCGATCGAGCGCGTCTTCGACGAGGCGCAGGTCTTCCTGCACGGGGCCGTAGAGCGAGGCAACCTTCACGGCCTGCTCCTTCCGGCTGCTGGGGCGACGGAGTTTGCGGGCTGAAAGCCCGCGCCACGGTCGGCGAGCTGAAGGCCCGCGTCATGTGCAGGCGGGACGCCTGCGCCACGTATTCCGCTCGCGCCATGTACTCCGCGCTCGCCACCGGATAAGGCGATGCCGAGCAGGCGCTCGGCGTTGTGCGTCGTCGCTTCCGCAACAGTCTCGATCGTGATGCCCTTCAGCTCAGCGATCTTCGCGGCCGCTTCCGCAACGTACGCGGGCTCGTTGCGCTTGCCGCGGTACTTCTGCGGCGCCCCGTACGGGCTATCGGTCTCGATGACGAGATGTTCGAGCGCGATCGCGCGAGCGACTTCGGCGAGCTGCGTCGCTTTCGGATGCGTGACGGATGTATGGATGGAAATCACGAAGCCCAGCTCGACGTACGCGCGCGCGAGCGCGGCATCTTCGCTGAAGTAGTGCATGACGCCGAGCGGGCGGCCATCGGGCAAGCGCCCACCCATCTCGCGCGACCAGGCTGTCAGCAGGGGCAGCATCTCTTCGTGCGCTTCGCGTGCGTGCACCGCGATCGGCTTGCCGACGCGGCGCGCCGTCTCCAACTGCCTGCGCAAGACAACTATCTGGCGATCACGCGGCGACAGATTGCGATAGAAGTCGAGGCCGATCTCACCGACGACGGCGACGCGCGCGTGCGGCGCCATCTGCTCCAACGCATCGAGATCAGCATCCGTCGCGACAGCGGCATCGTGCGGATGCACGCCGACGGCGGCGAGCACGCACTCGTGCCGCTCAGCGAGTGCGACGGCGAGGCGGCTGTTCGCGGCGTCGACGCCGAGCGCCAGGATGATTGCGACGCCTGCTTCGCGCGCGCGCGCAATCGCGGCGTCGCGACCGGCGTCGAACTCCGCGTCGTGGATGTGGCTGTGCGTATCGATGAGGCGCATATCTACGCCGACAGGCGCGCTTCCCCTTCGGCCTTGGTGACTTCGATCTTCTTGAACAGCGGCTCCGGCTGGCGCAGTGCGGTTCCCGGCGCCGGTGGCTCCGCCTTCCAACCGAACGACTCGATGGCGCCATCCAGCCCGAGGTACTCGTGCACCTTCTGGCTGGAGAACGGCAGGTACGGATAGAGCGCCACTTTCAGCGCGTTTATAGCACAGAGCGCCACATAGAGGGACGTGCCGGTGCGCTCTTTGTCGGTCTTCGCTGTCTTCCACGGCTCGGTGTCGCTGAGATAGCCGTTCGCTTCCTGCGCGAGCGCCATCGCCGCCTGCAAGCCTACTTTCAGGTGCACCGCTTCGATGTGCGTCTGTACGATTCCGAGCAGCGCGGCCGCGCGATCGAGCAGCGCCTGATCGCGCGCGTCGTATGGGCCGGGCGCGGGCACGACGCCGTCGAAGTTCTTGTGCGTCATCGCCAGCACGCGATTGACGAGATTGCCCCACGTCGCAACGAGTTCGTCGTTGTTGCGACGCACGA
>JANXYW010000267.1 GCA_025355835.1 Chloroflexota bacterium | reverse complement strand
TGTGGTTCACGGACATCCTGGGCCAACTCAAGAGCTTTGCGATTACGGTCGAGGAGTTGGAAGAGGCGCTCGACGAGGGTCAGGGGTTCGATGGCGCCAGCATCGAGGGCTTCGCTCGCGTCGACGAGTCCGACATGGTGGCGATGCCCGATCCTGCGACGTTCGCGATTCTGCCGTGGCGCCCGCGCGAACGCGGCGTGGCGCGGATGTTCTGCGACATCCAGCATCCCGACGGCACACCCTTTGAGGGCGATCCCCGCCTCGTGCTGAAGCGCCAGCTCAAGCGTGCGGCGGATCTCGGCTACACGTTCTACGTCGGGCCGGAGCTGGAGTACTTCTACTTCAAGTCGTCGGAGGGGCCGCCGGAGGGCCTGGACAAGGGCGGCTACTTCGACCTGACGCCGCTCGATGTGGCCAGCGATCTGCGGCGCCAGACGATCATGACGCTGGAGGAGATGGGCATCGGAGTTGAGTTCAGCCATCACGAGGTGGCGCCGAGCCAGCACGAGATCGACCTGCGCTACACCGACGCATTGACGATGGCCGACAACGCCATGACGTATCGGCTCGTCGTGAAGGAAGTGGCGCTGGCGAACGGCGTCTACGCGACGTTCATGCCGAAGCCGTTGGCCGGCGAGAATGGCTCCGGCATGCACACGTATCAGTCGCTGTTCAAGGGCGACACGAATGCGTTCTTCGACGCCTCCGACGAGTACAAGCTGTCGCCGATCGCGAAATCGTACATGGCGGGACTACTGCGCTATGCGCCGGAGCTGACGCTCGTGACGAATCAGTGGATCAACAGCTACAAGCGCCTCGTGCCCGGCTACGAAGCGCCGGTGTTCCTGACGTGGGCGCGCCGCAATCGCAGCGACCTGATCCGCGTGCCGCACTATCGCGCCGGCAAGGAAGCGTCGACGCGCATCGAGTACCGCGCGCCGGACGCTGCGTGCAATCCGTACCTGGCGTTCGCCGTGATGCTGGCGGCCGGGCTCGAAGGCATCGAGCACGAGTTGCCGCTCTCGCCGCCAACGGAGGAGAACGCGTTCGAGCTTGGCGCGGCGGAGCGCAAGCGCCGCGGCATCGAGATGTTGCCGGGCAGCCTCAAAGAGGCGATCCAGCTCTTCGAGAACAGCGACTTCGCGCGCCGCGCGCTCGGCGACCACGTCTTCGAGAGCCTGCTCGAAAACAAGACGATCGAATACGACGCCTACCGCCGCCACGTCACCGACTACGAGCTGGAGCGCTATCTGGCGGTGCTGTAGCGCTCGGGCTTGAGGCGCTCAGGGCGTCTGTGGTAGCGTGATGGCACTCGCGGTCGATACCTATATCAAGGCCTGCGAGCGCAGATTTGGATGCGACAGATGAAGAACCTGAATGGGAACGGCCACGAATCCGTAGAGCACGACTTGATAGGCAGTCGAGAGGAATTCGACGCGCTGATCGACCGGGAAGCTCAACGGTTGCTGGGCATCTCCGGTGAACAGTTCCTGCGTCTGCGCGAAGAAGGACGGCTCCCGGAGCGGATCGGTGTTCGAACGCTCGCCATGATGGCCGATCTTGCCTCCGTCTCCTGATCTCTTCCGCGCCGCAAGACCACATGTCGACAACCTAAATCGCCTCTTCAACCTGACGATCTCACAGAGTCGCCTCGACTCAACGACGCTGTCTTCCAACCCCGCGTTTCACGAGATAACCCGTCGTGTCGCAGGGGAGATTCGACCGCTCGACCTCAGCCGCGGGGTCCTCGACTTCTCACAGATCATCACTGACTTGCATGGGAAGCCTCATGTCGTGAAAGCGGAATACATCTACTGGCTGGACGACGCTCATTGGGTCTTCCGCTACGAGTACGACACCACCGTGGGCGACGCGAAGCCGCACTCCCACTTGCATGTGAACGCTTCGAGCTCCCGCGTGCCTGATCTCCACAACATTCACTTCCCAGCAGGGCGACTCAGCGTCGAACACCTTATCCACCATCTTGTGTCGGAGTACGATGTGAAGTGCGAGCTGCCCCGCGCGGAGATGACGGAGTTCCTCGCCAACTCGTACCGTAGCTGGCAGCGCACTGACCAACATCTGTTCCCCTAACGATCGGCGAGTGGCGATACGATGCCTAGCATGGCACCTCGACCTCTAACGTGGGGCGATCTCCCGCGCGTGCACGA
>JANXYW010000264.1 GCA_025355835.1 Chloroflexota bacterium | reverse complement strand
CCGCTACGCCCGAACGGGCGCCGCCGCCAACTTCTCCAACAGCTTCTTCGTCGACACGACGTGGTGGTCCATGCGCATCTCTTTCGGCGGCACACCGATGGCGAGGCCGATAAGTTGCGGAAGGTGGATGATCGGCAGATCGATGTCGTGGCCTGTTACCTGCTTCGCGGCTGGTTGCTGCGCGTCGAGGTTCAGGTGGCAGAGCGGGCACGGCGACACAAGCGCGTCCGCGCCGAGGTCCTGCGCCTCGTGGATATGGTTGCCCGCCTGCGTCAGCGAGTTCTCGCGGTTGATCGTTAGGATCGGGAAGCCGCAGCACTTCTTCGAGCCTTCGTAGTCGACGACGGTCGCGCCGACGGCCTCGATCACCATCTCAAGGTAGTGGTCGCGATCCGGGTGTTCTTCCTTGCCGAGGATGGAGCTGGGCCGCAGAATGTAGCAGCCGTAGAACGGACCGACGCGCAGCCCGGTCAGCGGCCGCGTCACCATCTTCTTCAACCGGTCGAGACCGAAGTCCTCAACCAGCAGCCAGAGGAAGTTCTTGATGACGAGGCCCGGCGTGTAGTGCAGCCCCTCATCGGCGAGGATCGCGTTCACCTTCGCGAGGTACTCGGGTCGCTTCGTCAGCTTGTCCTGCACCATGCTCTCGATGCCCTGGCACGTCGAGCAGATGTTCATCAGCGGCAGCCCCAGCTGCTGCGCTAGCGCAAACGTCCGCGCGTTCAGCGCGTCCGCCATCTCCGGATTCTGCTCCTGGATCACGCCCGCGCCCGTACACGTCGCCTGATCCAGTTCGACCAGCTCGATGCCGAGCTCTTTCGCAACGCGATTCGTCGCGAGATACAGCTCCGGCGCGGCGCCCTTCGACACGCAGCCAGGCCAGAACGCCCACTTCGAGTACTCCATCAGCCCGTTACCTCCGGCTTCTTCGGCTTTAGCGATGCGGCTTTCCGCACAACGTTCCGTACGCGATCCATGCCCTTCATCTTGTGCGAGCCCGGGAACCCCGGCGGTATCGCTTGCGCAAATGGCAACTTTCCTGCGCGCGCCATCTTCAGCGCACCCGGCATTTCCTTGAGGATGCGCGGCAGGTTGAACATGCCGACGGAGCCCGGCAGCATCCAGACCTCGTTCAGCCGCCCGCCGTCTTCGATCGACTTCGTGAAGATGTTCGTGTGGCGCGCGCCGGCGTTGTTCTTGATGCCGTTCTCCAGCGCCATCTCCCGCAGCTGCAAGATGCGGTTCATCGGAGCGACGCCCTTCGGGCAGACTTCGACGCACATGTTGCAGCGCGTGCAGTCCCAGATGCCGCCGTACTCGCTCAGCTTCTCCAGCCGGTCGTGCTCGTGGCCGTCACGCGGGTCCGCCACGACGCGATACGCCTTCGCGAGCGCTGCGGGCGCGATGAAGTTCCTGTCGACCTCAAGCACGGTGCAGTCGCTCACGCAGGCGCCGCACATGATGCAGTTCATCGTGTGCGTGAGGTCGATCATCGTCTCGTTTGGCACGCGATACTCGGCGACGGGCTCAGGCCCCTCCGGCTGGAGGAACGGGTCGACCTGCCGCATCTTCGACCAGAACGAATCCATGTCGTTCACGAGGTCTTTGATCACGGGCATGTTGCCCATCGGTTCGACGACCATCTCGTGGTTCTCGTCGCCGCGCGTGAGAGCGAGCACCTTCGCCCGACAGGCCAGCCGCGCTTGGCC
The DNA here is from genome assembly GCA_025355835.1 of Chloroflexota bacterium. Taxonomy (GTDB): domain Bacteria; phylum Chloroflexota; class Dehalococcoidia; order DSTF01; family JACRBR01; genus JANXYW01. Next base: position 9,880 of record JANXYW010000264.1, on the reverse strand, counting down.
GTCGATGCGCATCGAGCACGATCCGCAGATCGCACTTCGGCACGAGCAGCGCAGCGCGAGTGAGCCGTCCTCGTACTCGCGCACCTGGATCAGCGCGTCGAGCGCCGTCACGTTCTCCGCCGCCTCGATCTCATAGTTGCTGTAGCCGGACTGCCCCGTCTCCGGGTTCGTCCGCTTCACCTTCAGCTTAACTTTCATGTTCCGCTCCGTTCCCGACCACCAATCAGCGACCAGTCACCAACCGACAACTAGTACTTCCGCTCCTGCGGCTGCCACTCCGTGATCGTCACCGGGATGTAGCTCATCTTCTCGCTCCCGTCCGGTTGCTTCGTAAGCACGATGTGTTTCAACCAGTTCTCGTCGTCGCGGTTCGGGAAGTCCAGCCGTGTGTGCGCGCCACGACTCTCTTTTCGCTCGATGGCGCTCTTTGTAATCATCTCCGCGCAGTCGAGCATGTATCCAAGTTCGATGTGGAACAGCAGGTCGGTGTTGAACACCTTACCCTTGTCGTCGATGCCGACTTTCTCGTACCGTGCGCGAAGCTCCTTCAGCAGTACCATCTGCTTCTCCAGCTTCTCCGGCGAACGGAACAAGCCCACGTTCGCGCTCATCGTCTCGCCCATATCGCGCCGGATGCGCGCCACGCGATCATCCGTCTTCGGCCGCGCGAGGACCTCCTGGATCATGGCGCGATCCTTTTCAACGACGCTCTCCGGGATAGGCTTGAAGGTTTGGCTACGCAGCCACGGCACCGCATGCTCCGCCGCGCGTCGCCCGAACACAATAGTGTCCAGCAGCGAATTCGCGCCCACGCGGTTCGCGCCGTGCACGCTCACACACGCCGCCTCGCCGGCGGAGTACAGGCCCGGCATCGGTGTCGCGCCATCGACGTCCGTCTTGATGCCGCCCATCGCGTAGTGGACGCCGGGCAGAATCGGTAGCAGTTCTTTGGTGATGTCGATGTTTACGAGGTCGCGGGCGATCTCGTAGATCTCCTCAAGGCGCTCCTTGATCAGCTCTTCGCCGAGGTGCCGCATGTCGAGGAACACGCAGCCGTCGACGCCGCGTCCTTCGTCGAGTTCCATCTGTTCCGCGCGCGACACAACGTCTCGCGACGCGAGTTCCATCATGTTCGGCGCGTACTTGGACATGAATCGCTCGCCGTCTTTGTTTAGCAGGTACGCACCTTCGCCGCGCGCACCCTCCGTGATCAATACGCCGGTGCCCTTCAGCGTCGTCGGATGGATCTGGATCATCTCCATGTCCATGATCGGCGCGCCCACGCGATACGCCTGTGCGATGCCGTCGCCCGTACAGATCAGTGCGTTGGTCGAAGGCTCGTACACCCGGCCGAGACCACCGGTGCACACGATCGTCGCTTTCGCCGTGATGGCGTGCAGCTCGCCCGTGTGGATGTTCATCGCCACCGCCCCGCGGCACTGGCCCTCGTCGATGATCAGGCTCGTCACGAACCACTCTTCGTAGTTGCGCAGCGCCTGGTACACGCTCGGCTTCATCAGCTGCTCGTACAGCACGTGCAGCATCGCCTGGCCGGTAATCGCGCCGACGAAGAATGTGCGAGCCTTGCCCATCCCGCCGAAGCGCCGCACCGCCATCTGCCCGTCGGGCTTGCGGCTGAAGACGACGCCCCAGTGCTCCATCTGCAGCACTTCGCGCCCGCCCTCTTGCGCCAGGATGGTGATCGCGTCCTGATCGCCCAGGTAGTCCGACGCCTTCGTCGTCTCGTACGCGTGCTCCTCCCACGGCCCGCCGTCTTCGCCGATGCCCGGGCCGTTGACGCCGCCCTGCGCCGCGTTCGAGTGCGACCGCACCGGGTGCACCTTCGAGATCATCGCGACGTCGGCGCCCATCTTTTGGGCCTCGATTGCCGCGCGCATGCCGGCTAGGCCGGCTCCGATGACAAGGACGTCGTGTTCGTAGACAGCCATGAGTCGTCTACACCTTCCTTCTTGCGGTGGTGCCCGAAGGGCGAGTGCCAGAAGCCGCCAACTGCGGCCGAGAGTGCGAGAAGCAGGCCCGCGCGGCGCCACCAGAAGCGACGACCATGGGCATTGAGAGGCTGCGGTGCAGAGGGCGCAATCCTGAGATGTGTATCCCCTCCAGAGGCAACCGCACCCTATCACGAGCCGGAATTAGACTCAAACGCGGCCGCGCGGGAACTCGAACGGCCTTGCTGCGGCGAACCGGTAAGGACTATATTGTGTAGGTAAGGATGACAAACGGAGGTAAGGAATGCGAAGCGCAACAGCGAAAGTCACATCAAAGGGCCAGATCACCATTCCAGCAGAGATCCGTGCCGCGCTCGCCGTCGCGCCCGGCGACCGGGTGTCGTTCCTGCTCGAAGACGGCCGGGTTCGAGTCACGAAGAGCGCGAGCTACGCCGAGCGTACAGCCGGCATCTTTAAGGGTCGGCGGCCAGGTCCGCCGCCCACGATCGCCAAGATGAAGGACGACGCGCAGGAAGCATGGGTTGACGACGTTCTTGCTGAGCTGGGCGACTAGGTGCCTCCGCCGCTGCTCGATACATCGGTGCTGCTGCGTCACTTCACCGGTGACAACGCTGATCACTCGCCGCGTGCGAGCGCGCTGGTAGCACGCATCTCGGCAGAGGAGGTCGTCGTCCGGATCACGGATCAAGTCATCTTCGAGGCGGCGTTCACGTTGGAACGCACGTACAAGATTCCGAAGTCCGAGATCCGCGACGCGCTCCTCGACTTCATCGATCTTCCTGCTGTCGTGCTGCCCGGAAAGCAGCTGTGGCCGAAAATCTTCGATCTGTACGCGCGCACGTCGTTGTCGATCGTCGATGCCTACCACGCCGTCACGATGGAGCGCCTCGGCATCACCGAGATCATCTCTTTCGACAAAGACTTCGATCGCATCCCCGGCATCACTCGCGTCGAGCCGTAGAGTGGCATCGCATCAGCCGACGCATTGCCTCGCGAAACGAGACAGAACGTCACGGTAGCGCGATCTCGACACGACCCTCCGCGAAGTCCTTGTTCCCGTCTGGCTCTGCGAAATCTGCGTAATCTGCGGTTCCGGTCAGCGCCGCATCGGCGTGTGTGTCCGGAACGGTGGCGGCTGTTTCGACCACGGCCGTCCCGTCGTTAACCCGCCATCGACGACGATCGCCTGGCCCGTCACGAACGTCGATTCGTCGCTGGCCAGCCACAGCGCCGCTTGGGCGATATCGATCGATTCACCGGCGCGTGGGATCGGCTGGTAGCGCGTGAAGGCAGCCTTCACTGCGTCCTCCGCCTGCGGCGTGTTCGGCACGCCGGCCAGCACCAGCGGCGTCACTGTCGCCCCCGGGCAGATCGCGTTGACGCGGATGCGGTGCTCGGCAAGTTCGAGCGCCACCGACTTCGTGAGCTGGATCACCGCCGCCTTCGCCGTCGCGTAGATGTGCGGGCCGTCACCGGCGATGATGCCCGCGACGCTCGATGTGCTGATGATGCTGCCCGATCCTTGGGCCCTCATCACCGGCGACGCGTATTTCATCCCCAGGAACACGCTTCGAAGCAGCACCTGCATCGTCAACTCGTACTCATCGACCGGGATGTCCTCGATCGGGCCGACGGTGCCCAGCAGCCCAGCGTTGTTGAACATGCAGTCCAGTCGCCCGAACGCCGTCACCGCCCGGTCGACCGTGGCCTTCACGTCGCCCTCGCCCGTAACGTCGGCATGCTGGAACACGGCCGATGCGCCGAGTTCGGCCGCGACCGCCGCGCCGCGTGCGTCCTGGATGTCGGCGATGACGACGCGCGCGCCTTCCGCGACGAACAGCCGCGCCGTCGCCTCGCCGATGCCGCTCGCGCCGCCGGTGATCACCGCGACCTTACCGTCTAGTCTGCCCATGTCTGTGCCTCCGATCTCGCGTCTCAACCGCGGCATCGTAACGGCGCGGCGTGGCAACGCATAGGTACCATGCCGCGTCAGCAGGCCATTGACCTTTCCGCTCGCGCGTCGCAAAATCTTGCCATGGCTGATGATCTGCTTGCGTACTACGCCACGCCCGGCCCGTTCACCACACTCGGCCCGTTCGCCGAGCAGGTCGATGCGCTACCGAACGACGTAGGCGCGCTCGCGCACGCGGTGCAGATGCTGCTCATTCACCGATTCTGGGCGCAGGCGTACAAGGTCGAAATCACGCCGGCGCGCGATAAAGAACAAGGCTTCCACGGCGCAGAAGCGATGCTCGTACGGGCGATGAAGCTCGACCCCGCGCGCATCGGCGAGGGGCGGCTGCCCGAAAAGCGCGTCGTCGGCAACTGCCGCCACTTCTCGACGATGCTCTGCGCATTCCTGCGGCACAAGAACACCCCCGCGCGCGCCCGCTGCGGCTTCTCGACGTACTTCGAGCGCGGTAAGTACGTCGACCACTGGGTCTGCGAGTACTGGAACGCCGGCGAAGCACGCTGGGTGCAGGTCGACGCAGAGCTCGATGCGCTGCAGGTCGCTGCCATCAATCCCGATTTCGATCCGCTCGACGTCCCCCGCGATCGCTTTCTCGTCGCCGGTGATGTTTGGCAGCAGATCGCGGCCGGCACGATCGATCCTTCATGCTGTGGCATCAGCTTTGTGGACAACGCGGTTCCGGACGGGAAGATGTCCGTCGTCGACATGTGCGGCGACTGGTTCGTTCGCGGCGATCTCGCGCTTGATGTCGCGGCGTTGCAGAAAATCGAACTGCTGCCGTGGGAGCCATACGGCATCGCGAGGGCGCCCGACTCCACGATCCCGGACACGCCCGAACTACTCGCGCTCGTCGATCACGTTGCAGCGCTGACGGCGCACGGTGACGCGAACACTGTTCGCGAGTTACTCGCGATCGCCGAAACTGACGAACGACTCCGGCCACCCGCCTCGATCATGGAAGCGGCCCGCGAGGCCGACCTCAACGGTCCGACGACGGGCAACCCGATAGTAATCGCGTAACAGCCTCCACGATCGCCGTCGGAATCCCGCCCCGCCTCCAACTCTCGCATCCCGCCTCCTACTTGCCGGACCATCCCCACTGTGAGACGCAAGAAGACCGACGCCGAGCTGCCACTCTTGCTGCCATTTATCCCCGGCCAGGCGAGCAACGGCGAGTTCCTGCCGCGTGCCCGCACGCTGCAGCACATCGAGGCCGAGGCGCGCGCGCTCGAGATGGCGGAGCACATCTCGTGGAAGCGCGGCATCGATCGCAGGCGGTTCCTACAGAGCGCAGGCGGCATCGCGGTCACGCTCGCTGCGATCAACCTCGCCGGCTGCGACAGCGGCGACAAGCAAACACTGCCGCCCGGCGTGACTTCCGGCGCCACATATGACGTTCCGGCCGATGCCGATCCAGATGCCGTGTGCGCGAAGCTCGATGGCGATGAGTTCATCTTCGACGTGCAAACGCATCACGTCGATCCGATGGGGCCCTGGGTGAAGGAGAGTCCCGCGACCGCGGCGTTCTTCCGCCAATACCTGCCGGGCGACCAGTCGTGCAGCGAGGCGGATCACCTCGATTGCCTGAGCCGCTACTACTACACGCACGACATCTTCCTCGAAAGCGACACAAGCATCGCCGTGCTCTCCGACACGCCATCGGGGGACAACGGCGACCCGCTGAGCTTCGACGAGATGAAGCGGACGCGGGACATCATCGGCCAGCTCTCACCGAAGAACAACGGGCGCCTGCGCCTGCACAGCGTCGTCGTGCCGAACGACAAGCCCGGTGTGCAGTACGCGCTCGACCGCATGCAAGCCCGCGCGGAGGCGATGGATGTCGCCGCGTGGAAGATTTACACGCCCTGGGGCCCGAACGGCAAAGGATGGTTCCTCGACGATCCCGTGCTCGGCATCCCGATTATCGAAAAGGCGCGCAGCGTCGGCGTCAAGACGATCTGTGCGCACAAGGGACTGCCGCTGTTCGGCTTCGAGCGCGAGAAAGCCTCACCGCGCGATATCGGTGTCGTCGCGAAGGCCTATCCCGACATGAACTTCGTGGTGTACCACTCCGGCTGGTATCCCGGAACGCGGGAGGGCGCGTACGATCCCGCAAACGCAGAACTCGGCGTCAACTCGCTCGTGAAGAGCCTGCTCGACAACAACGTCAAACCGAACACGAACGTGTACGCCGAGATGGGCTCGACGTGGCGCAATCTCATGAGTGATACGACGCAGGCCGCGCACGTGCTCGGCAAGCTGCTGAAGTACTGCGGCGAGGACAACGTGCTGTGGGGTACGGACTGCATCTGGACGGGCTCGCCGCAACCACAAATCGTCGCCTTCCGCGCGTTCAAGATGGATCCGCAGTTCGCCCAGCAGTACGGCTATCCGCTCCTCACCGACGACGTGAAGCGCAAAGTCTTCGGACTCAACGCCGCGCGTCTCTACGGCGTCGATCCCGTCGCGCAGACGTGCAAAATCGAGAGGGATGAAGTCGACAAGCTTCGCTCCAGTTGGCTCGACCTCGACGGCGCAACGCACGAGCCGCGCTACGCCTCGCGGGGTCCGACCGACCGCGCCGGGATGCAGCGCTGGTTCGCCAACAATGGCGGCCGCTGGCAGCTCGGGTAGGCGATTCGCCCGCTCCCGAAGCCAGACATAATGTGCACGCCGGATCTACGCTCGCGCGGTCGTCCGGCCGATCATAACGAAGTGAGGAAGGTACTGTTCCTGCTGGTCGGCGCTGGCGCGATCTTTGCGTCCTATATGGCCGTTGTCTTCGGCCTGGCGCCCGCTGATAGCCTCGGTTCGGGCACGGTCGCCAGCATCGCGTTACCGGCGCTCGTCTCTGGACTTGTCTTCACGGCGTTCATCGCCATGGTGGCCAGGAGCGACCGTGCTTCGGCGGGTCAGGTGCACGAACTCCACGCGCAACTTGCGCGCAAGGAAGTGGAGATCACGCGCCTGGCGTCGCACGACGAACTCACTGGCCTCTACAGCCGGCACCACTTCGACGAAACCGTCGGGTTAGAGTTCGAGCGCTCGAAGCGGCACGGCCGCGTGTTCGCCGTCCTGCTCGTCCAACTCGACGATCTTGAAGGATTCGCCGAGCGAGCGGGCAGCCTGAGCAAAGGGTATGTGCTCTCCGAGGTCGCGTCGCTCCTCCGCACCGCCCTTCGTATCAACGACACCGGCGGCCGCTACACCGACGACTGCCTTGCCGTGCTCTTGCCCGAGACGGACGAGCAGGGCGCCGCGATCGTCGCCCAACGCGTGCATGCGGAGTTGGCGAAGCGCGAGTTCTTCGGACGCGGTAGGTCTGTTGCAGCGATGCTGACGGTATCGCAGGGCATCGCTGCCTTTCCGTGCGACGGCATATCTTGGCATCACGAACTCCAGAAGGCTGCGGAGGTGGCACTCGCCGAGGCAAAGGCGGCTGGCGGTGGCGCTGTTCGCACCTTCGCGGCGCCAGTACTGGACATCGGCGCTGCTCCTCATAGCGGGGCCGACACCCGCGCATTAGCCAGCTAGGAAACGCGCTGCCTTCGCGCCAGCGCTTGCTATACACTCGCGACGTGAGCCGAATCCCGTACTTCTGGAATCCACGCCGATGCCCGTAGCGCGCCTTCGCGGCATCGTGGAGGAGAAAGGCTCCGACTGGGTGATCGTCGGCGTCGGCGGCCTCGGCCTCGTGGCTTCCGTGCCCGCGACCGCTGCCGATGCGCTCGTCGTCGGCCAACCGGCCGCGTTCTTCACGTACCTCAACGTGCGAGAGGACGCACTGACGCTTTTCGGATTCGCGACGCGCGACGATCTCGTGTTGTTCGAGCAGCTAATCAGCGTCAGCGGCGTCGGCCCGCGCGTCGCCCTCGGCCTGCTATCGACGCTCGACTATGCGCAGCTCACGCTCGCCATCGCGGGTGGCCGCGCCGACGTACTGCGCAAAGTCCCCGGCATCGGCCAGAAGACGGCTGAGCGCCTCGTGCTGGAGCTGCGCGACAAAGTCACGCCGCCCGCCGCGGGCTCCGACGCCGGAACGTCGCGGCCGCCGTCCGCGAAACAAGCCAACGCCGAAGTGGTAGCGGCGCTCGTGGGCCTCGGCTACTCGCAATCCGAATCAACCGACGCCGCGGAGCGCCTCCCACAAGACGACGATTCCCCACTCGAAGATCGCGTCCGAACCGCTCTGGGCTTCTTCGCCAGAGGCTGAGTTCTCTGAGAATGGAGCGCAGGAGCCCCGCCTGTCCGTTCGGCGCAGCCAAACCAACTCTCGCACGCCCGGCGCTATCGCCTGGCAGCGCTCTCAGCGCGATCCAACCAAACCCAATCCGTGAAATCCGCGCAATCCGTGGTTCCCGTCCGGTCACCACTCCATCGGGCGATACGTGCGGAACACTTCAGGCCCTTGCGACCACATCGTCCCGGCCGTCAGCCCGCCATCGACGACGAGCGCGTGTCCGTTGACGAACGACGACTCGTCGCTGGCCAGCCATAGCGCCGCATTCGCGATGTCTTCTGGCAGTCCGCCGCGCTTGATCGATTGAAAGCCGGCAAGCGCCACGCGCACCATCTCGACCGCGTCTTCGCCGCCGCCAAGCCCTTTTGCTAGCAGAGGCGTCGCGATGCCGCCGGGGCAGATGCAGTTCACTCGCACGCCGCTCTCGCCCAGCTCCAGCGCCACTGATCGCGTCAGATTGATGACGGCCGCTTTCGCTGCGCTGTAGATGTGCGGCCCGCGGCCGCCACCCAGCCCGGCGACGCTCGCCGTGCTGATGATGCTGCCTGAGCCCTGCGCCTTCATCACCGGCGCCGCGTGCTTCATCCCCAGGAACACGCCGCGTAGCAGCACGTTCATCGTCCGATCGTAATCCTCGACCGGCGTCGTCTCGATCGGCCCGATCGCGCCACCGCAGCCGGCGTTGTTGAACATGCAATCGAGTCGCCCGAACTCATCGACCGCGCGCTTCACGGCTGCTTTGACATCGGCCTCATCAGCCACATCGACGCGCTGATACACCGCAGCTCCACCGAGCGTGTCTGCCAGCGTGTGCCCCTTCGCATCCTGAATGTCCGCAATGACGACGCGCGCGCCCTCCTCAACGAAGCGACGCACCGTCCCCTCGCCCATCCCGGAAGCGCCACCCGTAATCACCGCCACCTTGCCATCAAGTCGGTCCACGTCAAACTCTTTCGCTGTGAACTGTGAACTGTGAACTGTGAACTGTGAACTACCAACTACGCACTACATGTACTGTCCGCCGTTCGGGTTGAATTGCTGCCCCGTGATCCAGTCGCCTTCGGTGCACAGGTAGCGCACGAAACTCGCGACTTCCGACGGCTTTCCGAATCGGCCGAGCGGGATCGCCTTCAGCAGTGTCGCCTTCACTTCGTCGCTCAGCGCGATCACCATGTCGGTCTCTACGAACCCGGGGCACATGGCGTTGACGGTGATGTTGTTGCGCGCAAGCTCTTTTGCGGCCGACTTCGCGAACGCGATCAGCCCCGCCTTCGCGGCGGCGTAGTTCGACTGTCCGCTGTTGCCCATCTGTCCGATGATGCTCGACATCATGATGATCCGCCCGTAGTTGCGCTCCACCATGTGCGGAATCGCCGCCGACGTGCAGTAGAAGGCGCTGTTCAGGTCGGTGTTGATGACTTCGGTCCACTCGTCGACCGACAGGCGCTTCAGCGTGCGGTCGCGATTGACGCCAGCGTTGTTCACGAGAATGTCGATCTGTCCGTACGTCTCGATCGTCTTCTCGATCAGCGCTTTGCAATCGTCCGGATGCCCGACGCCCGCGCGCACAGCGATCGCGCGCCCGCCGTTCGAGACGATCTCGCCGACGACCTGTTCGGCCGACTCTGGGCTCTGGAAGTAATTGACGACGACGGCCGCGCCTTCGCGCGCCAGCTCCTCCGCGCACGCGCGTCCGAT